>CAZBOK010000009.1:0-30177 GCA_964493525.1 uncultured Phycisphaeraceae bacterium
CGGCGGGCGGGTTCACGCCGAGGATCGCGCAGAACTCCCGCGGCTCACCCGTCGCGAGCCCGTGCGTCGCAGCTTCGACTCCGGCAGGATCGACGCGCACGAACGGCCGCGAATCGCTGCCGGCGTGCGCCACGCGGGCGGCGGCGGGTGCCCGCGGCGCGAGCTGCGCGCGCTCGGCCTGCGGGACTTCGAACCGCGAGAGGGAGGTCGTGTACTCGAACGGGATCCCGACTCCGTCGGCGACGCGGTTCAAGTAGTTGAAGTGCGCCGAGCCGAGCGCGGCGTGCGCGACCTCCGAATCGCTCCATCCGAGCTCGCGCAGGTCACGCCAGTGTCCGCCGTCGATCTCCCACGGCGCGAGCGTCACGGTCTCGACGAACTCGAGGAGCGCGGTGACGCGCGGCGGGAGGCCCGCGTTGCGGAAGTCCGTCTTCATCCGCTCCGCGAGATCGGCATCCGAAGCTGCGGCACGCAGAAACTCTGCGTGAGCGCTCGTTCAGTAGAAGCAGAAGTTCGAGCCCGACGTGACCGTGTTGATCATCTCGCGCAGCGCCCACGGCAGGCCGTGCGGCCCCCAATGCAGCGCGCTCGACAGCGAAAACGCGAGTCGCATCGCTTCGGGGTCGAGGCTGTGGCAGCGGACGATGTTCGGTGCATCGCCGCCGGGCGTCGAGTACGCCGACGGACGCGACGTCGAGGCCGCGCGCATCGCGCGATAGGTCTCGAGGAGCGGAGCGAGCTCGGGACCGCCGCGCTCGGCTTCGGCGAAGCCGATCATGCGGATGAACGCGGGGGTGGGGGCGTCCGGTCGCGGCTGCATCGAGAGCCGCGGAGTGTATATGGGCGACCGCGATTCCCCGAGGACTTCGACCGGCTGCGAAGCGCGCGGGCCAGCACCCGCCCCGGGAGCCGGGGCTCGCTCGGAACCCACATTGCCAAAATCGATTCATGACATAGATTTCCTCCATCGATTCGTGCGTCGGGCCCGTGCCGACCGTTCCGAGCGAATCGAAGACCGCCACCACTGACCGCCAACCTTGGAGGATCCATGCGCCGCTGCCTCGCATTCCCGTTCCTGGCGACCGTCGCGCTCTCGCTCTGCGCGCGCGCGGTCGACGCACAAGACCTCGTGACGCTCGAAGGGATCATCCCGTCCGCGGGAGAGTTCACGATCCACGGGCCGAACGCGTGCGGCTACCCGAACCCCGATCACTTCGTGTGGTTCATGCCGGACTACGGCTGGCCGTGCGGCTCCCTCGCGCCGTTCCTGCCGCCGCCGACCGGCATCACGGGTGACGTCGCGCTCGACAAGATCCGCGACGTCGTGTGGGGGACCGACGGCGTGCAGCTCTCGGCCTACTCGGCCGGCGTCGTCATCACGAGCGTCTCGGTCGCTCCGGGCACGCTGCTGACCGGCACGATCACCGGCCTCGGCTTCGACTCCGAGAACGACCGGCTCTGGCTCACCGACGGCACCGACGCGGTCGCGATCGCGCCGCCGTCCGGCGCGTGTCCGATGCTCGGCGCGCCGGTCGTCGGTCCGATCGGACTGCCGCTCGGCGGAACGCAGGCGCTCGACATCGACTGGGATTCGTGGACCGACTCGCTGTGGATCACCGACACCGCCGGCACCGTGCTGAACGTGACGACGACCGGCGCGATCGGCCCGAAGGGCTTCTTCAACCCGACGTCGTGCGGTTTCCCCGGCAACGGTCCGCTGCCCGGCATCGCGTTCGACAGCGCGACCGGCACGCTGTGGGTCACCGACGGGCTCGCGATGGTCAACCTCACGACGTCCGGCGCCGCCGCTCCGCCGACCTTCTACGCGCCGTCCGGCCCGTGCTGCACGCCGCCGCCGCCGGGACCGCCGTCGCGCATGGCCGGCCTCGCGTTCTCGCCGCGCCCGCTCGCGTACGGCTCCGGTTGCGCCACCGTCGGCTCGGTGCCGTCGATCGGATTCACCGGATCGTTCAGCACCTCGCCGAACCCCGCGTTCGGCATCACGCTGTCCGGCGCGCAGCCGAATTCGCCGGCCGCGCTGTTGATCGGCGTCGGCGCGCCGTGCCCCGGACTCGCGTGGGGGCCGTGCGAAGTGCTCGTCACTCCGATCGTGTTCGTGTTCACCGCGAACACCGACGCGTCGGGCAACGCGGCGAAGGCGCTGCCGATCCCGGCGTTCGCGCCGGCGACGGCGCCGATCGGGACCACGGTGATGGCGCAGTGGCTCGTGCTCCCGGGCGTGGGCCGCCAGACGACGGAAGGACTCGAGTTCACGCTGTCCACGCCGTGACCGCCGCGTGATCGAAGTCGAGCCGAAGACACCGCGCCCCGCGAGCGCGCCGATCGAGTCCGATCGCGCGCCGTGGGGCGTGGCGTTCTTCCTCGGGCTCGGCTCGCTCACGATCGGCATGGCGTCGCCGCTCTACGACTCGTTCGTCCCGGCCTTCCTCGGCCGCGCCGGCTGCAGCGACTCGGCGGTCGGCGCGCTGATGGGCTTGGACAACTTGATGGCGCTCGTGCTCGTCCCGTTCTTCGGCGCGTGGAGCGATCGCTCCCGCTCGCGCTTCGGCCGGCGCCGGCCGTTCGTCGTCCTCGGGCTCGCGCTCGCCGCGGCCGGACTCGCGTCGATCCCGCTCATGGCCGCGCGCGGGCTCGCGGCGCTCGTCGTGATGATGATCGTCTTCAACGGCGCGTCGATGGCCGCGCGCGCGCCGTTCCAGGCGCTGCTTCCCGACCTCGTGCCGTCGCACCATCGCTCCCGCGTGTACGGAGTGACGAGCGCGTTCATGTGCATCGGCGCGATCGCGATCATGGGCGCCGCGCGCGCGCTGTTCCCGGACGACCCGCGGCCGCCGTTCCTGTTCGCCGGCGTCGGCCTGTTCGCGGTCGCGCTCACCTACCTCGCGCGTCTTCGCGAGCCGGCGCGCGGCGCCGATCGCGAAGGCGCGGCGGAGTTCGACGGCCGCGGGCTCGTCGCGGCGGTGCGCTCGGTGATCCGCGACTCCGATCGCTCGGTGCTCGTGTTCCTGCTCGGCATCGTCTTCTTCCAGATGGCGTTCCAGACCTTCTCGTCGTGGTTCACGCGGCACGGCGCCGAGCGGTTCGGCGTGCCCGAGGGCAAAGCGATCCAGGGGTTCATCGCCGTCGCGGCCGCGACGTTCTTCGGATCGATCGCGTCGGGATGGATCGGCACGCGCTTCGGCCGGCGCCGCGCGTCGATCGCGGGGATCGCGGGCATGGCGGCGGTGTGCGTCCTCGTGCACTTCGCGCCGACGCTCACGGTCGCGACGCTGTTGCTCGGCGTGTTCGGGCTGTGCTGGTCGCTCCCGCTCGTGAACACGTTCCCGATGGCGATCGAACTGTCCGGGCCCGCGCGCGCCGGGATCTGGGCGGCGCTGTTCTTCGTCTGCCAGGGCGTCGCGGGCGAGCTCGGTCCCGCGCTCGCCGGCCTCGTGTTCGACGGCCTCGGCGACAAGCGGTCGCTGTTCCTGCTGATCGGCGCCGACCTTGTCCTCGCGTTCCTCGTGCTGCTCGCGCTCCCGCGCGGCTTCGCCGAGGCCGGCACCGGTCCGATCGGCGCCGTCAGCGCGCGCGCGGGCGATCGAGGCTGATCGGCACGTCGCCCGATTCGGCGCCGACGCGGAACGCGCCGGACCGCGCGGGCTCGTGGAACGGATCGAGCGCGGCGACGCGGATCAGCGCGCCGGCGGGCAGGTTGCCGATGGTGAACCGCCCGTCGTCCTTGCTGCGTGCGTGCGCGAACCAGAACGTCCCATCGCCGGCCGCCTTGCGCACGACATCGTCGCGCTCGGCGATCGCGCGGTCGGACATCGGGCCGGTTCCGGTGACGAACAGCACGGCTCCCGCGAGCGGCGCGCCGCGCTCGTCGCGCACGATCCCGGCGATCGAAGTCGCGGCCGAGAAACGGAGCTCGACGTCGTCCATCGCGGCCTCCGCCGGCCGCGGCAGCTCGAACGGCCCGAGGACCACGGCCGCTTTGCCGTCGAAGCGCCCGACGATCGCGAAGCTCCCGCTCTCGCGCGCGGTCAAGGTGAACCGATCGGTCGGCTCCGGCCGCTCGCCCATCTCGAGCGTCTGCACCGGAACGGGGATCAAGAGGTTCGGAACGGCATCGGAGACGAACTCGTCCTGGTCGCGCGACTCGACGCGCGACAATTGCACGTCGGGGTACGGCGTCGCGAGCGGCTGCAGTGTCGCCATGTCCACGAGTCGCCCGTGGATCTCGCCGAGGATCGGGCGCTCGTCGATCGGCGTGTAGAAACCGCTGGCGTGTTTCTCGAAGCGCCGGGTGACCGCGAGCGTCACCTCGCGTCGCGCGAACCCGGGCTCGGTCACGTCGAGGCGCGCGCCGAGCTCGACGAGCTCGTCGCCCATCGTCGTCACATCGAGCGACTTCGGCCCGAGCTGTTCGCCTTCGAGATGCACGACTCCGTCGTCGTCCGAGAGCCCTCCGGTCTCCCACTTGTCCATCTTCGTGCCGGAGTAGGTCTCGATCTCGCGCGAGAGCCGCACCGTCGCGCGCGACAGCGGCGCGCCGTCCGGCCGCTTCACCAGCAGGTCGATCCGCCAGCGGCCGGCGCGTTCGCGGACCGGCGCGAGGCCGTCGAGCCAGCCGACATCGGTCGTCTCGCCGGGGCGGACGCGCAGGTCTTGCGGCGCGCGCACCGATGCGTCGGCGTAGGCGACGGTGAGTTGCACGTCCTCGCCATCGGCGCGCTGCACGGGGAACGCGAGCTCGAACGCGCCGCTCTCGTCGAGCTTCGCGAGCGCGCCGTGCGCCGACGTCTTGCCCTCGCGGGCGACGCTCGAGACCGCGACGAGGTACTGCGCGCGATCGACTTCGGGAGGGAGCCGCAGTCGTCCGCGGATCGTCGCGAGCGATTCTCGGCTCGCGGCGCCGCCGCCTTCCGCGTCCGCGGTGGTCACTTCGGGCGTCGCCGAGACGTCGACGCGCTCGGTGCTCCGCGCGTCCGGCATCGCGTCCGACGGAGTCGCCGCGTTCGTCGTCGCCGTGGCCTCGTGCGCGGAGCGCGCGCGAACCGACGGGGACGAGTCGCGGAACGTGACCCACGATCCGCCGACCGCCGCGGCGACGAGTGCGACGGCGGCGGCGAGCTTCGCCGCGACCGGCGCCGCCAACTGCGCGTGGGGGAGCCGCAGGAGATCGTCCTTCAGGCGCGGCGATGGAGCATCGTGGAGTTCGGGAGCGCTCGGCGCGCCGCGTTCGAGGCGCTGTTCGAGACCGACCGCGAGCGCGGGGAATCCGGTCGCGCCGAGCTCGCGCCGCAACCGATCGACCGCACGGCGCACGCGATCGAGGATCGTCGGCTCCGAGCAGCGCTCGCCGGCGGCGATCGCGCGCAGCGTGAGGTTCTCGCGGTAGCGGCCGACGACCGCGGCGCGCAGGTCGTCGGGAAGCCGCGCGATCGCGCGCTCGAGCGCCGCGTGTTCCTCGCGCGTCGCGCGATCTTCCTGCGGGGACGGAGTGAGATCGATGTCGTTTTGCGCCACGCGAGCCTCCCGTTCGCGGCGGCGGCTCTCGGTGCGGAGATGCAGGAGCGCGGTCTTCACCGCGAGCCAGCGCAGCACGGCGGACACGTCGTCGGCGCGTTCGAGCCGCGCGCGATCCGCGAGCGCCCGCACGAACACCTGTTGCGCGACGTCCTCCGCGTCGGCCGCGCTGCGCACGATGCGCAGCGCGGCGCGATACACGGCGGCGTGATGGTCTTCGACCCAGCGCGCGTACGAATCCGTCGATGTCATGCGTTCCGTCCCGGCAGCTTCGCCGTCACCGGATCGGATGCCGCCCGCGCCGCGTTCTTAGGAGCCCGTCGAGAAAATCCCGCGAGCGCCGAGGCCGAGCGAGGAGTGCGGAGGCAAGGCGCGAGGAGGAGTCGGATCAGCGGAGAGATCTGCGGACGACGAGCAACGCAGCCTCCGCGCTCCGCAGTCGGGCGAACGCCGTCGGACTGTTTCAACGGGTCCTTGGGACGGAAACTCGCGCGCGCGGACGCGGACGTCGCGAGGACGGCCGCGTCCGCGCGCGACCCGGCGTCAGGGCACGTTCACGTAGAACACGTGGTTCGTGTTCATCACGTTGCCGACCGCGGGCAGCGGGTACGGGCCGGCGAGCAGCGCGGAGTAGTTGCTCGCCATGTCGATGAAGCGGTCCGAGAGGAGCACGGCCGGGTTCAGCGACGTCGGCGTCCACCCGAACGTGGTCGAGCCGCCGTAGAAGAACTCGATGAAGTCGACGCCCGTCGTGCCGGCCGTATTGACCGCGCAGGAGTCGTGGTAGATGAACACGCCTTCATCGGCGAACGCGCACTCGGGGCCCGGGTAGAGCGTGCTCCCCACGGCCGGCGACCAGCAGCCGAGGCTCCACTTGATCTCGTGGACCCACGACGTGCTGGGCACGTTCTGCGACGCGAAGCTGCTCGGGATGCCGTTCGTGTCGGGGCAGCTTCCCTTGCCGGTCATGAAGTTCGCCGACTGGCGGAACCCGGCCGACGCGGTCGGGCAGAGGCAGCCGAACCCGATGCGCTGCTGCGTGCCGGTCGACAGGCGCTCGGCGAAGTTGCATGCGACCGTGCCCGGCAGCGGGCGCACGTCACGCAGCGCGTCGGCGATCATCGGTCCGTTGGGGAAGAGGTTGGCGCTCGGCACGAACGGGATCGCGGTCGTGTGGGGCGCGACGATCGCGAACGTGCGACCCGGATGGAACGCGCCCGGCCGCGACGACAGGCCCGGCGCGTGGATGTATGCATCGCAACTGTGGAAGAGGACGACGGCGGCTTCCCACGTCGGGCCGGAGGCGTTGCAGGTCGCGGCGTAGTCGACGTAGCCGTAGTAGAACGCGCTCTGCGCGGTCGGGAGGCAGCCGGGGCTCGGGCACGCGAGCGGCCCGGACGGCGTTCCGGAGAAGGCGAGGTCGACCTTCGCGGCGAAGCGCCACACCTGGACCGGGACGACGCCGGGCACCCGGCTCTCGGTCCACGTGCGCGTGTAGTCGAGCCGCATGAAGCCGGTCATCGTCTGCGTCGGCGCCGCGCCGTTGATCGCGGTGACCGGCACGCCGAACACGCCGCACTGCGTCGACACGGGCGTGCCGAGCACGACCTGCATCACGTTCTGCGAATCGACGCCGCACGTGGTCCAGCACACGCCGGTGCCGGGGAGCGTGATCGCAGGGAAACCCGGCAGCGCCGCAGCCGCGGGCTGACAGCACGGGCCGATCAATTGATCGGGGCCGAAGCATTGGGCGCGCGCACTGCTCGTCGCGCACAGGATCAGGGCGGCGGCCAAGAAACTCGTCACGTGGTTTCGCATGCGTCACCTCGCTCTTCGGGGAAGAACCCAGCTCGGGGTGAGAGATGGTGCCCTCGATCTCGGCGAAACGCCAGCCTCGCCGCGGCGGTGGTGGGCCGCCGTTCGAGGTACCGCTGCGAATCTCGGATCCAAGCGGGCCCGCCCGTCGCCGGGCATCACGTCACGGCACGTTCACGTAGAAGAGGTGCGTCGTGGGCAGGACGTTTCCCGCCACGGGCGACGGGTACGGGCCGAGCAACGGCGCCGAGTAGTTGCTCGCCATGTCGATGAATCGATCGGAGAGCGTGATGCCGGGGTCGAGCGAGGCCGGCATCCATCCGAACGTCGTCGAGCCTCCATAGAAGATCTCAACGAAGTCGACGCCGGTGAACCCTCCGGAGACCGGCGTGCACGAGGAGTGGTAGACGAACACCCCTTCGTCGACGAACGCGCACTCGTTGCCGGGATAGGTCTGCGAGCCGCTGCTCGGGGCCCAGCAGCCGAGGCTCCATTTCATGTCGTGGATCCACGACGTGTTCGGCACGTTGATCGAGGTGAAGCTGCTGACCGCACCCGTGATGGTGTCCGGGCACGAGTCCTTGCCGTTGAGGATGTTCGCCGTCGTGCGAAACGTGTTCCCGGCGAGCGGGCAGAGACACCCGAATCCGATGCGCTGTTGGACGCCGCTCGAGAGGCGCTCCTCGAATCGACACTGGGTCGGCGCACCGGCGGGCGCGACGTCGCGGAGCGCTTCGGCGATCAGCGGACCGTTCGGGAACAGGTTCGCCGTCGGCACGAACGGCGCGCTCGACGAGTGCGGCGCGACGATCGCGTAGGTGCGGCCGGGATGGAATGCGCCGGGTCGCGAAGACAGGCCCGGGGTGTGGATGAAGGAATCGCAGTTGTGGAAGAGCACGACCGCCGCCTCCCACACCGGCGGCGTCCCGGAGGGGCAGGACGAAGCGAAGTCGACGTAGCCGTAGTAGAAGGCCGTCTGCGCACCAGGGAGGCAGCCGGGGACCGGACACAAGAACTGCGGCGGCGTCGGCGAGAGGCTCAAATCGACCTTCGCTGCGAATCGCCACACCTGCACGGGCGGCGCGCCGACCACCGCGGATTCGACCCAGGTGCGCGTGTAGTCGAGGCGCATCGCCCCTGAGAGCACCTGCGCGGGCGCCGCGGTAATGGTGGCGGAGAAGGGCACCGCATAGACGCCGCAACTGACCGCAGTCGGCGGACCGAGCGCCGCGGTGATGCCGCTCTGCGAATCGAGGCTGCATTGCGTCCAGCACACGCCGAGGCCGGGCAGCGTCAACGCAGGGAACTGCGGCAAGGCCGCGAGCGTGGTCTGGCAGCAGGGACCCTGCAGGACGTCCGGCCCGAAACAGGTTTGCGCGTCGACCCGAGATGTCGTGACGAGCAACGGGATCAGAAAGAACGGGGCTCGCGAGAGCACGCGCATCGGTCACCTCCGCGGGAGTCGGCTCGATCGAGGCGAGCGATCCTCCCTCCGATCGCACGAATCCACCAGTGAGCGGCGCGCCGTGATCGGTCAATCGATCGGCGGGCGTTTGTCGCTCACTCCGAGCGCCGCTTCGAGCGCGCGGCCGAGGCGCAGGAGCTTCGCGTCGTCGAACAGCCCGGCCCACGCGGTGATCGCGGTCGGCGTGCCGTCCTTGCGGAACCCGGTGCGCAGCGTGAGCGCGGGTTGCCCCGTCATGTTGGTCAGCGCGTGGAGGTCGCCGTGGTTCTGCGGCGCGATCAGCACGTCGACGTTCGCGAACACGTCGCGCGCGACCTGCATGAAGCGGCGCCGCAGCCGGCGCGCCTGCATGAACTCGACCGCGGGGAACAACCGCGCCGTGCGGAACGTGTTCGGCCACGCTTCGCGCGCCTGCCACTTCAGTTGGTCGTCCTCGTCGAAGCGCGTCATCTCGTCGAACGCGGCCGCGCCTTCGACCGAGATCAGGAAGAAGATCACGTCGCCGTACGGACCCTTCGGAACGGTGACCGGGACGAGCTTCGCGCCCGACGCCTTCAGCGCGTCGACGACCGCGTGATCGCCGGCCGACACGCGCGGACCTTCGAACTCGGACGCGAGCCAGCCGATCGTCAGGCCGTCGATCGACTTCGCCGCGTCGCCGCTCACGTCGATCGCGAGCGGCACGTCGATCGTCGCCGGATCGGCGGCGTCGGCGCCGGCGATCGCGTCGAGCACGATCGCGCAGTCCTCGACGCTCCGGCAGATCGGCCCGACCTTGTCGAGCGACCACGACAGCGCCATCGCGCCGGCGCGCGACACCGCGCCGAACGTCGGCCGGAAGCCGGTCGTGCCGCAGCGCGACGAGGGCGACATGATCGATCCGTAGGTCTCGGTGCCGATCGCGAACGCGACGCAGCCCGCCGCCGTCGTCGCGGCGGAGCCGGCCGACGAGCCGGACGAGCCCTGGTCGAGCTTCCACGGGTTGTTCGTGCGTCCGCCGAACCAGATGTCGCCGTACGCGAGCGCGCCGAGCGACAGCTTCGCGACGAGGATCGCGCCGGCGGCGTCGAGTCGCTTCACGACGGCCGCGTCCGTCTCGGGCACGCGGTCCTTCCACGGCTCTGCGCCCCACGTCGTCGCGATGCCGGCGGTGTCGAAGAGATCCTTCGCGCCCCACGGAATGCCGTGCAGCGGCCCGCGCCACTTGCCGGCCTTCAGCTCCGCGTCGAGCGCCTTCGCCTGCGCGAGCGCGCGCTCCTCGCAGAGCGTGATCACCGCGAGCAGCTTCGCGTCGAGTCGCTTCAGCCGATCGAAGTAGATGCGCGCCAGGCGCTCGCACGCGAGCTGGCCGCTCTTCACCCAGTGCGAGAGCGACGCGATCGACGCGAACGCGATGTCGACGTCCGCGTCCGGCAGCTTGCCCGGCGCCGCGAGCGCGAACTTCCCCGGCGCGCGCACGCGCGCGAACGATTGACCGGGCAGCCGCGGATCGAAGACTTCCGCCGGGCCCTCGGCGTTCTCGAGCTTCGCCTTGCGCAGCTCCTCCCAGATCCCGAACGCGTCGCCGATCGAGTGGAGGATCTGCTCGCGCTCGGCGTCGGTGTACTCGAGCTTCACGAGCTTCTCGGCCTGCGCGATCGTGTCGGCGTCGATGCCGGGCGGGACCGGCGGCGCCGGCGCTTCGTCCTGCGCGGACGCGGCGTGCGCCCACGGAGCCGCCGCCGCGGCGGCAGACAACGCGGCGAGGAACGAACGGCGGGACGCGACGCGGTCGGACATGGGGCACCTCGCGATCGGCGGAGTGGGCGGCATCGTAGACGCCGGCCGCGATCTAACCGCGCCGTGCGGACGCCTCGCGGATCAACCGTCGCACCTGCAGCGCGCCGACCACGACCGTGGCGAGGACCGCCGCGACGACGACGATCAACGGAGTTGCCGGCAGGCGCTGCCAACGGCCGACGGCGACCGCCTGCGTGCCGGCGAGCAGGTAGATCGCGAGCAGGTTGATCAGCGCCGGCGCGAGCGACAGCACGCCGATCAACGGCGCGAGCACGCGGACGCGTTCGTCGGGCTGAAGCGCGCGGAAGCGCGCCGCGTCGGGGACGTTGATCCACGCCGGGCGCGTGCGCGCGAGGCGGACGATCCCGGCCGAGGTTCCGGCGAGCAGGATGCTCAGTGCGCTGACCACGATCGGTCCGAGCAGCCAATTGAACCAGGTGCGATCGCCGGCGCGATCCGGGCGCCCCGCGAAGTCGAAGTGCAGCGGGATCCGGTCCGGCAGCGTCGGCCACAGCACGAACGCCATCGTCCACGTCAGCGCGAGCGTGACGAGGCAAGCGATCAACGGCAGCAGGCGGCGGAGCGGGGTCAAGAGATCTCGGCGCGGCTCGAACGCGGCGTCACGGGTCGTGGCAATCGGTTGAGTTCATGTTCCACGAGCTTGGGCCTCCCTCTTCGCGTCACTTCGAGATGCCGAGACCGGACCCGGAGGACAACCGGGGTTCCGCGACTCCGCGCGGAACCTCGGACGTGACCTCGTGAATCCGGCGCTTCCGCGCCGCCGCGGCCTGTGGCCGCGGGAGTCGATCAGTGGATCACCGACATCTCGTCGAGGTACGAATGTTCGTAGTACCACTGCTGCACGCCACCCGCGCCGCACTCGGCGATCAAGAGCACGTCCTGGCCGCCCCACTCGGAGAGATCCGCCTCGAACGTGCGCCAGTTCTTCTCGGAGCGCTCCGCGTCGTCGCCGACGATTTCGTCCTTCAGCACGTGCTCCGCGCCGTCGAACACGAGCATCCGGAACCGGAAGTCGGCGCCTTTCAGCATCGCGACCGTCTCGCCGGAGACGCGCACGCGGAACGTGCTCTTGCCGGGCGGCAGCTTCACGCGGCGAACGGCCTGCGCGGGCGTCGCGGTGCCGGCCGGATGCAGCTTCATCACGCCGCGCGCGCCCGGGTGCGGGCCGTAGCCCGAGAGCTGCTGCGTCGACTCGATCCAGATCGGCGTGTCGCAACGCGCGAAGCGCACCGCCACGCGCTCGAGATCCTGCGCAACCTTGAAGTCGAGCACGAGGCGCGGGTCGGCCGGCAAGAACTCGCGCAGCTCGGCGAGCGAGAAGAAGTCGGGTTGCGCGCGCGCGGTCTCCGCGACGTCGTCGAAGTCGGGCGAAAGCGACGGGTAGAGATCCGGCAGCGGCGATCCGTCGCGCGCGGCGACGCGCAGCACGAGCGTCGACATCCCGACGGCGTCCTGCACCCGCGCGAGCAGCCGGTGCGGACCTTTCGTGAGGTGCGCCTCGACGTGGTAGCGGTCGGCTTCCGCGCCCTCGAGGAAGTGCTTCGAGTGCACCTGCTTGCCGTCGAGGAAGAGCCGGCACCCGTCGTCGTGCCCGAGCCAGATCACGACGTCCTGCTCGCTCTTCGCGATCAACCAGGTGAATGCGTGGTAGACGCAGTGGTCCGCGACGACGCCGGTCGCCGTGTCGAAGTCGAGCGTGCCGCACGGGCTCGCGTAGCTCTTCCACGCCTTGTTCATCAGCGTCGACTTGCGCGTGGGCGTCGCCTTCTCCGGGTCGAAGAGTTCCGCTTCGAGCAGCGTGTCCTTCGGATCGTCGAGCGGTCCGTTCACGAGCCAGCGGCGGAGGAACGCCACGTCGTCGTGCGGCTTCTCCGTCATCGGCGCAGCGGCCTCGCCGCCTTCCACGCCGCGCGGGT
Source organism: uncultured Phycisphaeraceae bacterium (assembly GCA_964493525.1). Lineage (GTDB taxonomy): Bacteria > Planctomycetota > B15-G4 > B15-G4 > JADJEK01 > CAZBOK01. The sequence goes on from CAZBOK010000009.1 coordinate 12,529, forward strand.
CGTCCGTGTGCTCCATCCCGGAGTAGGTCGCCTTGCGGAGGAAGAGGAGCGCGAAGCAGCTCTCGTCGATCTTCCCCCACTCGCCGCCCGCCGCCTGCGCGGGGACGAGGAACTCCGCGCCGGTCTTGTACCAGTCCTGACCGCCGATCTGCTTGCGCTCGGCGAACGCGGCCGCGCGCTCGAGGCCATAGAGGTAGTAGTGATGCCAGTTGCGCGTCATGACCTTCGCGCCCTGCGGGTTGCCGTCCACCGCGAAGCGCCGATCCATGAACTCCCACGCTTTCTTCAGCGACTCGTCGATCGCCGTGACGTCGCGCCGGAAGCGCCCGTCGGTCTTCAGGCGATCGCGCGCGAGGATCAAGACCGCGATGCCCGCCGTCGTCATGCTGCCGGTCGACTCGTTGCCCGGCCGGTAACCGAACCCGCCGTCGCCGTTCTGATGGAAGCGGAGCAACTGCTTCACCAGCAGGCTCCAGGTGTCCGGCTTCGACTTGTACCCGTGCCGGTCCGCGACCCAGAGGCCGAGCGCCGCATACTGCGAGTTCGAGAGGTCCGGGTCGCCGTCGGGATAACCCCAGGTGTGCGACACCGAGTTCACGTGCTCCTCGAGCCACTTGCCGCCGGAGCGGATCCACTCGTCGTGCACCTTCACATGCAGCGCGTCGAGTGCGAGGAGCGTGACGCCGGTCGAGTAGGTGCGCGTCCACTGCAGGTACTTGAGGTGCACGAGCGCGTTCGTGACCGCGGGGTCGTCGTTCGCGACGCCCGACTTCGAGAGCGTGTAGAGCGCGAGCGCGGTCGGGCCGCCGGGCCAGCGCTCGTTGTGCTCGCTCTTGAACGATCCGTCGGCGTTCTGCTGGGTGCGCAGCCACGCGACGCCTTTGTCGATCGCGGCGTTCACGCGTTCGCCGAGCGTCTGTCCGCGAGCGCCGGAGATCGGCGCGAGCAGGACGAGGACGAACACGGCGGCGCCGGAGAAGTTCGGCCGAGGCACTCGCGAGGGCTCCGAGATTCCGCGGGATTGTAGTCGCCGTCGGAGTCGGCTTTCGCCTGGGGGGATATGCTCCGCGCCGCGCGATTCCGTTCGGCGACGGCGCGCCCACGTCTTCGGAGGTTCGCGATGGATTCCCGCGCGTTGGTTTCGTGCCTCGTCCTCGTGCTCGCCGTCTGCGGGTCGGAATCCGCCCGCGGCGGTGTCCTGAAGGTCCCGCAGCAGTTCGCGACGATCAACGACGCGGTGACCGCGGCGGGCAGCGGTGACACGGTCCTCGTCTCGAAGGGGACCTACGTGGGCAACGTCTTCGTCGATGCGAAGACGAACGTGACGCTGCGCGCGAAGGGCAAGGTGCGCGTGCGCGGCACCCCGGCGATCACCGCCACGGTCTTCGTGAACGCGTGCAACAACTTCGTGATGCGCGGCTTCCGCATCGAGCCCGCCGGCACGGACACCGGGATCCTCGCCAGCTTCGGTTCGCACGTGACGCTCGACCGCTGCCGCATCGACGGCGGAGGCACCGCGATCCACGTCGACTTGTCCGCCGACGCGACCGTGCGGCGTTGCATCGTGAACGATCCGTCGCAAACGGCGATCATCGTGAAGGGAGACAACGCGGCGATCCTCGGCTGCAAGGTGACGCGCACTGCCGGCGACGGCATCTCGTTCGAGTCGGCGAACGCGCAGGTCATCGGGAACAAGCTCACGCACATCGGCGACGATGCCATCTCCCCGTCCGACGCCGACGGCGCGCTGATCGCCGACAACAAGATCACCGACGTCGTGGAGGTGGCGATGGGCGCGAGCCCCACGCTGATCGCGACGATCGTCGGCAACAAGGTGAACGGCGCCGGCCTCGGCATCGAGTGCGACGGGAACGTGCTGCTGATTCAGAACAACTCGTTCCGCAGGATCGACACGTCCGCCATCAAGGCGGTTTCCGGTTCGACGACGACGGTGCGCAACCGATTCGACCGCTGCGGCACCGGCATCGAGGTCGGCGGCGGCGCCTCCGAGTCCGTTCACTCCGAGAACGTGATCCGGCGCAGCACGGCGAACGGAGTCGAGCTGAAAAGCGGTGCGAAGATGAACAGCTTCACGCGCAACGTCGCGCGACAGTCCGGCGGGTTCGACCTGTTCGACGAGTCGGGTCAGACGAACCTGTTCATCGGCAACTCATTCCAGTTCATCGGTCCGTGATGTGAGGAGCATCGACTTCCCCATGACTCGATCGAGACTCGCGCACGCCGGCGGCGTCGCCGTCCTCCTCTTCGTCGCCGCCGCGCCGAGCGTCGACGCCGATGTCCTCCGCGTACCGCAGGACTTCCCGACGATCGGCGCCGCGGTCGCCGCGGTGAACAACGGCGACCGGATCGTGATCTCCGCGGGCACGTATCCCGAGACGGTCGAGATGATCGCCAAGCAGGACGTCACGATCCGCGCCAAGGGGAAGGTCACGATGAAGAGCCCGAGCCCGCTCGCCGTCACCGAGGTGATGCGGTTCACCTTTTGTCAGCGCTGCTCGCTGATCGGAATCCGCGTGCAGCTCGGAGCCGGCGAGCTTGGGGTCTCGATGGTGACCAGCACCGACTGCAAAGCAGTCCGGTGCAGCGTGACCGGCGGTCAGTTCGGTTTCTCGATCGGCACCTGCGCGCGCACCACCATCGATCACTGCAGCGTGAGCGGGGCGGACTACGGCGTCTCCATCGACAGCACGTCCGCGGTGGTGCGCGATTGCCGCGTGAAGGACGCCGGGATCGACGGGCTGCGCATCCAATCCAAACGCGCGATCGTCCGCCGCAACCGCGTCACCGGGGGACAGGGGGACGCGATTCACGTGACGGGGAACGCGCAGTTCGCGGTCCTGACCGGGAACATCGTGCGCGACCCGACCGGGGCCGCGATCCGATTCGACTCCGTCGACACCGGGGGCTGGATCACGAACAATCGCGTGACCGGCGGCGGCGACGGCTTCGTCGGCTCCGGCGACCACTTGTCGATCACCGAGAACACCTTCCGCGACTGCACGAACGCCGCGATCGTGATCGAGTCGGACGAGCTGGCGGTGATCGGGAATCGAATCCGCGGTTGCGGGGTCGGCATCGTGATCGACGACCTCGTGATGAAGACGCTGTGCTCCGACAACGTCATCCGCGACGCGCAATCCGTCGGGATCCGGCTCGACGTCGGCGCCGCGCAAAACGTGGTCACGGCGAACTTCGCGAAGAAGAGCGGCGAGTTCGACTTCCGCGACGACAGCGGCCAATTCAACGACGTGTTCGACAATCGATTCGGCAGCGTCGGCCCCTGAACCGCCGCGAGCGTTCCGTAAGATTCGGCACCCTCGACTCTCAGGAGCTCTGCATGAATCCGCGCATCTGGGCATCGACGTTCGTGATCGGATTCGTCGCGACCGCGCCGCTGCTCGCCGACACGCTGAAGGTCCCGCAGCAATTCACGACGATCCAGGCCGCAGTCGACGCGGCGGTCGCGGGAGATGAGGTCGTCATCTCGAAGGGGCACTACGCGGGCGACATCAGCATCACCGGGAAGACCGACGTGACGGTTCGCGGCAAGGGCAAAGTCATCATCAACGGTTCGCCGTTCGCGGCCGGGTTCGCTCCGCCAGGCGTGATCTACATGGCGGGCTGCACCCGCACGGTCCTGCGCGGGATCGAAGTTCGCGCGGCCGTCGATCATCAGGGCATCCGCATCGACGGTTGCACCGACTGCGTGCTCGACCGCTGCCGCGTAAAGGGCTGCTCGAACGGGTTCTCCAGCTCGTTGGGGACCGGATTGTCGTTGGCGCGCTGCGAGACGGTCGACACGTTCGGCGACGGCTTCCTCGTTTCCGTCACGTCCGCGGAAGTCGCGGGGTGCAAGGTGACGCGCGCGGGCGGGGCCGGTTTCCGAATCTCCGTCGACAGCGGCGAGGTGCGCGGCAACACCGTGAACGGCGCCGATCAGAACGGCATCTCGCTCGTCGGAGACGGAGTCGTCGTCGTGTCCGACAACCGCCTCTCCGGCATCGCGCAGGTCGCGATCGACGTCGACGACCACATCGTCGGCTACCTCTCGAGAAACGTCGTGAAGGGGGCGAACCAGGGGATCGCCGCGTTCGGCGATGCGCTCGTCGTCGACGGCAACTCGATCGGGAACGTCGCGAACCAGGGGATCGAGTGCTTCAACCCGAACCTCACGACCTCCCGCAATCGATTCAACCGCTGCGGCCGCGGGATCTTGGTCGGGGCGTTCAGCGACGGATGCACTCACGTGGAGAACGTCGTGAAGCGCAGCGGGGGGAACGGGCTCGAACTGGAAATCGGCGCTGCGGACAATCTGTTCCGCGGCAACACGGTGAAGCAGAGCAGAGGGTTCGACCTGCTCGACTCTTCCGGCTCCGCCAACGGATTCATTGCCAACTCATTCGGCACGGTCGGTCCCTGACTCGCGACTTCGCTCGGGGCTTGGCATGGTCCGTGGGGACCGCTTCGGAGCGATCCGCCTCGGAACGCCGCGAGAGGTAAGCTGCCGCCTCCCTCGGAGACCGCGCATGTTCTTCACCGTCCGCTCCATCGGTTTCGCGCTCGCGTTCGCGCTGTCGGGCGCCGCGTCGGCCGATGTTCTGAAGGTGCCGCAGCAGTTCGCGACCATTTCGGACGCCGTCAGCGCGGCCGGCCCCGGAGACGAGATCGTCGTCGCGAAGGGGGCGTACGAGGGCAACTTCTCGATCTCGGCGAAGACCGACCTCACGCTGCGCGCCTCGGGAAAGGTGGTGCTGAAGCCGCCGACGATGTTCGCACCGAGTTTCGTCCTGGCGCTGTTCGGTTGCACGAACGTCACGGTGCAGGGGTTCCGGATCGTGGCGCCGGACAGTCTGGACGGGATCCGATTCGACGCCTGCAGCAACTGCACGATCGTGCGCTGCCGCGTGAAGGGCGGCATGACGAACGTGAACGTGACGGCGAGTGCCGGCGCCTACCTCGATCGGTGCACCCTGACGGATGCCGCGAGTTTCGGCGTCAGCGCGTTCGGCACCTCGGCGATCCTCTCGCAGTGCACCGTGCTGCGCTCCGGGTCGACGGGGATTTTCGCGTCGAACGTCCTGTGCGAGGTCCGACGCTGCACGGTGAAGGGGTCGGCCTCGGGTGGGATCCAACTGCTCGGCCTCGGGACGGCGATCGTCGTCGACAACGACGTGCGCGACACCGCGCTCGGCACCGCGATCGCGACAGACTCGCAATCGAACGCGATCGTCGCCGGCAACCACGTGCGGGGCGCGTCGGCCGGCGTGATCGCTCCCGGGAGCGGCACGACGATTCTCGAGAATCGCTTCGAAGCCGTCACAGTTGTCGCGATCGACGTGAACGCCGATCACGTCGTGACGCGGGGCAATCGAATCACGAAGTGCGAAGTCGGGTTGCTGCTCCACGCCCTCGCCGACGAAGGGACGCACGAAGACAACTCGCTCCTGCGCTGCGCGACCGACGGCATCGTGGTGAAAGGCGGCGCGACGGACGTCCTGCTCGAGCGCAACGTCACGCGGAAGAGCGGCGGATTCGGGCTGCGCGACGAGTCCGGCGGCAGCACGACGTCGATCGCGAACCGATTCGATTCGATCGCGCCCTGACGAACCCATGCTCACCGCGCTGCTGCTCCCGCTCGCCCTCCTCCTCCATCACGAGACCGACGACGCGGCCGCGCCGGTCACGACGGTGCCGCTCGCGGACGGCGTCGACTTCGTGCAGGTCGGCAGTCCGCAGGAGTTCATCGGCAGCAATTCGGGCTTCGTCGTGTTCCGCGACTTCGTGCTCGTCATCGACGCGTCGTATCTGCAGGCCGCGCGCCGCGTGATCGACGAAGTGAAGAAGGCGACCGACAAGCCGATCCGCTTCGTGTTCGACACGCATCACCACGGCGACCACGTGTTCGCGAACGGCGTGTACGGCGCGCTCGGCGCGACGATGGTGTGCCAGGCGAAGTGCCAGGCGCTCGAGCGCGAGAAGAGCGCGAAGAGCTTCGCAGAGAGCGCGGCGTCGAACGACCCCGCGGAGCGGGCGGTCGTCGAGGGCGCGCAGTGGCAGGACGCGGTGCTGACGTTCGACGACAAGCTCGTGTTCGACGACGGCACGCAGCGCGTGGAGCTGATCCACCTCGGGACCGCGCACACCGAAGGCGACGCGGTCGCCTGGCTGCCGAAGTGCGGCGTGCTGTTCACCGGCGACGCGTGCGTGAACGGCGCGTTCAACTACATGGGCGACGGCGACAGCGGGAGCTGGGTCCGCGTGCTCGACCGGCTCGCGCGGCTGCCGGTGAAGGTCGTCGCGCCGGGGCACGGGAAGCAGGCCGGCGGCGATCTCATCGCGACGCAGCGCCGCTGGTTCGCGGAGCTGCGCGCGCGCGTGCAGGACGGCCTCGACCACGATCTCGCGCAAAACGAGATCATCGCGTCGTTCGATACGGCGGACCTCGACTGGTACCGCGAGTGGACCGGCGTGCCGGCGGCGTCGCGCCGCGAGAACATCGCGCGGGTGTACGGCGAGCTCAGCGGTCTCGTGCCGCCGGGCGCGATGGTCGCGGAGCTCGGCCTCGTCGCCGGCCCGTCGCCGACCAAGGACTCGCCCGGGTGGACGAAGCCGACCGCGGTGGTGGTGCTGGACGACGACCCGAAGTTCCTCGCGTCGCTGCGGCGCGTCGCGCCGGGCGTCGAGCTGCGCGTCGCGAAGAGTCCCGCGGAAGCGGTCGACCTCGCGAAGGACGCCGACGCCGTGATCGGCGCCTGCTCGAAGGCGATCGTCGACGCGGGCGCCAAGCTCCGCTGGCTGCAGGTCGGCTCGGCGGGCGTCGAGCGCTACGTCGGGATCGAGGCGCTCGCGGCGCGCGGCATCACGCTGACGAACGCGCAGCGCGTGCACGGGCCGCCGATCGCGGAGCACGTGGTCGCGATGCTCCTCGCGTTGACGCGCGAGCTGCCGGCGGCCGTCGCGCGCCAGCGCGAAGCGGACTGGGAGCCGCGCGCGTTCCGCGACGACGCGGTCGAGCTGCGCGGGAAGACGGCGTTGATCGTCGGGCTCGGCGGCATCGGCACCGAGGTCGCGAAGCTCCTGAAGTCGTTCGGCATGCGGATCGTCGCGACCAAGCGCAATCCGGCCGACGCGCCGGACTTCCTCGATCGCGTCGAAGGCGCGGGGGCGCTGCTCGAGCTGGCGCGGACGGCGGACGTGGTGGTCGGCGCGCTCCCGCTCACCGCGGAGACGACGGCGCTGTTCGACGCGAAGTTCTTCGCCGACGTGAAGCAGGGCGCGATCTTCGTGAACGTCGGCCGCGGCAAGAGCGTCGACACCGCCGCGCTCGTCACCGCATTGAAGGACGGCCGCCTCGGCGGCGCCGCGCTCGACGTCACCGACCCCGAGCCGCTGCCGAAGGATCACGAACTGTGGAAGCTCGACCGCGTGCTGATCACGCCGCACGTGTCGGCGCGGTCGGACCTCTCGAACGAGCGCATCGCGACGCTGTTCCGCGAGAACCTGCGCCGCTTCGTCGCCGGCGAGCCGCTCCTGAACGTCGTCGACCTGAAGGCGGGGTACTGACGTGCGGGCGGCGCGCATCCTCGCGTCGCTCCTCTCGATCCTGATCGGGACCGACGCGTCCGCCCGCGCCGGCGACCGCCCGCGCGTCGTCGTGCTGGCGTTCGACGGGATGGACGCGAACCGCGTGAAGACGATGCTCGACGCCGGTGACCTGCCGAACCTCGCGCGCCTCGCGCGCTCCGGCACGTTCACGCCGATCCTGCCGCCGCCGCTCGCGAACTCGCCGATCTGCTGGGGAACGCTGCTGACCGGCGTGACGGCGAACGAGCACGGACTGCACGACTTCGTGAAGCGGTCGATGGGCGCCATTCCGTTCCCCGCGCTGTGCGGTCCACATCCGGAGGATGTCGCGTTGACTTCCCTGGGCGCGGACGAGAAGAAGGCGCTCGCGGGTGCTTTCGAAGTCGCGGTCGACGCATTGCCGCCGACGATTCCGTTCGCGCGAACCGGACTCACCGCGCCGAGTCTGTTCGAAGCGCTCGACGCCGCGGGAGTTCGCTGCGACGGCGTGCGCGTGCCGATCGACTTCCCGCCGCCGAAGCTGAAGAACGGCCGCATCCTCTCGGGGCTCTTCGCGCCGGACGTGGCGGGGGGCCCGGGCGCATGGTTCGTGTACACGAACGACGAGCGGGCGACCGACGTGGCGTCGACGGACACGGGCGGGACCGCGATCAAGATCCACGAAGGCACGGACCACGCTCTTCACGCTGAACTACTCGGCCCGAGGGATTTCGCGAAGTGCGCGCGGCTCGAGCAGCGACTCCTGGATCTCGCGAAAGACCGCTCGTTCTCGGCGAAGGTCGCGCGCAAGCACGTGGAGGACGAGCTCGACGAGGCGCGCAGAACTCCGCTCGTCGCGCCGGTCGTCTTCACTCCCGACTTCGCGGCGCGGTCGCTCGCGATCGAGACGCCGGCACGAAAGGAAGTCGTCCGCGAAGGCGCGTGGTCCGACTGGTTCCGGATCCGCTTCACGTGCGACGGCGGCCTCGCGATCGACGCGCTCGCGCGGTTCGTGGTCGAGGACTGCCACGTCGACGCCGACGGCGTGGATCGAGTTCGCGTGTTCGTGCCGCCGCTGTCGCGGACGCCGGAAAAGCACTACCCGAACGTTCCGATCGCGGAGCCGCCCGACTTCGCGCCGCGACTCGCGCGCGACCTCGGTCCGTTCGCCACGCTCGGCTGGGCTTCGTGCACCAACGCGTTCAAGGACGGCGAGATCCCGTTCGCGACGTTCGTGCAGTCGCTCGAGCGGACGATGCAGGACGACGAGAAGCTCCTCCTGCACGAGCTGGCGAGCTCCGACTGGGACTTCCTGTTCGCGGCGACCATGTTCACCGATCACGCCGGGCACGGGTCGGCGGTGACTCCCGAGGATCGCGCGGCGAACACGACCGCCTTCGGAAAAACGTTCGCCGGCGGACGCCTGCTGCACGAGTCCTACCGCGAGGCGGACCGGATCGTCGGGGAAGTCGCGGCCGCGCTGCGTCCGGACGACACGCTGCTCGTCCTCTCCGATCACGGGATGGTCGACTTCCACACCGGCGTCAACCTGAACAGTTGGTTGGAGAGCGAGGGGTTCGCGGTGCGGGATCCGAACGCGCAGAACGCGGGACTGCTCACGTGGGTCGATTGGAAGAAGACGCGGGCTTACGCGCTCGGCCTCGGCACCATCTACCTGAACCTCGAGGGACGCGAACCGAACGGGATCGTCGCGGCGGAAGATGCGGCCGCGTTGAAGCGGCAGATCATCTCGCGATTGCGCGCGCTCGCGGATCCGGAGCATCGCGACGCCGCCGTGGTGCGCGACGTGTTCGACGGCGCGGCGATCTGGGGCGGCGCGGGAAGCGAGCGCCTCCCCGATCTCGCCGTCGGTTTCGAGGCCGGGTATCGCGCGTCGTGGCAATCGACGCTCGGTGGGCTCGAGCCGTCCGTGTTCGTCGCGAACGGCAAGTCGTGGCGCATGGATCACTGCTCGCTCGCGCCCGACGTGGTTCCCGGCGTCCTGTTCTCGAGCCGCGCGCTCGACGTGAAGACGACGCCGACCGCTCTCGACTTCGCGCCGACGCTGCTCGATCTGTTCGGCGTCGCGGCGCCGAAGCGGTTCACGGGTCGATCGCTCGTGCCGAACTCCGGCCGCTGAGGTCCGCGCTCACGGCGCGGTGAACGTCAGGTCGTCGAACTCGGTGATGCTGTCGGACTTCGTCCAGATGCCAACGCGCCCGTGCGAGAAGTCGGTGTCGTACGACGTCGTCGTGATCGTCCCGTCGAGCACCGCCGTCACCTTCGGGCCTTCGCAGCGGAATTCGAGCTTGTGCCACTTCTCGTCCTTCACGTCGATCGTCGCGAGCCCGCCCGGCAGCGTGCGGCGCAGCCCGTGCGACATGCGGAACACGCGCAGGTCGTTCTCCGCCGCGTTCACGCGCGCGACCAGGTAGTTCGACGCATCCTTGTAATGCAGCACGATGCCGGCGGCGCGGTCGATGATGCCGCCCGCGAAACGGAAGCGGATGCGCGCGACGACGTCGGTCGCGTCGACGCCGGCCGCGAGCGCGATCGGGTAGCGGATGCTGGTCGGGTCGTCGTCCTGTTGCCGCAGGATCTGCCCCGCGTCGCCGCGCACGATCTCGAAGCGCGGCGCCCGGCCGTGGCCGCCGAGGATCGCGTCGAGCCCCGCGGGCGCGGCGCCGAGCGCGTCCTTCTCGAAGTCGAAGCGCGCCGGGAGACCGAACGTGACGAAGGGCGGCGGCGTGAGGTCGGGGAACTGCTCCTCGTCCTCCTCGTCCTCTTCGGGCCGCGCGCCGAGCGTCGCCGTGAACGACATCTCGCGGCCGTCGCGCAGCGCCTTCACCTCGACGGTGCCGCCGACCGGATGACGGCGGATGGTCTGGAAGAGGATCGCCTTGGTCTCGGAACGCACGCCGGCGAACTCGGTGATCACGTCGCCGACCTGCAGGCCCGCGGCCGCCGCGGACGTCCCGCGGTAGACCTGCAGCGCTTTCATCCCGCCTTGCACCTGGTCGACGTCGACGCCGAAGAACGCGATCGGCATCGTCTCGTCGAGCAGGAGCCGCGCTTCGAGATGGGCGCGCGCACACGCTTCGTCGATGCGCGCGTCCATCTCGGAGAGCAGCTTCAGTCGGACCGGTGCGGGGTCCGGGAGCGGAGCGGCCGCGGGCGACGCCGGTGGATCACCGGCGAGCGCGACGGTGCATCCGAACAACGACGCGAGCGACACGAGACCTGCGAACCGAACCGCCAAGGGAAACCTCCCGGTCAGAGCGACAAGAACTCGGTCGTGGTGATCGATCCCACCGGCAACGCGAACGTGAACACGGAGATCGGCGACGCGAGCCCGAGCGACGCGACGGTGTTCGTGCCGGTCGGCTGCAGGTAGATGCGGTCGTCGATCGCGGCGATCATGGTGAGCCCGTAGACGCCGTACTGCGTCAGCACGTTGAACGACGTGCGTCGCGCGCCGAACGAATTCGGCACCGGAGTCAGCGAGCCGAGCGCGTCGTTGAACGCGGGCGGGAGGATCGACGGGAAGCCGGGCACGTCGGGGTTCAGCGTGAAAACCGTGCCGAAGTCCTGGTATTGCGCGATCTCGCCGAACTGCGCCGCGAGCGCGCCGCCCATCCCCGTGTCGAACACGTTGCCGACGAAGGTCAGGTTGCCGAACAGGTTCGCGTAGAACGGATCGCGCGGTTGGAAGATGCTCGGGAAGATGATCGAGCTCATGTCCGAGAGCGGGTTCGTGAGGATCTGGTGCGGTGCGGTGAACTCGTTCAGGACGACGCTCGCCGGCACGTACTGCACCTCGATGCCGGGGACGAGCGGGTTGCCGACGCCGGGGAAGTCGCTCGAGAACGCGAAGATCCGCGTGCCGTCCTTGCTCCAGATCGGACGATCCATGCCGGGGATGCTGATGCGTCCGCCGAGCGGGCCGGGGACCCCGACCACGCCGAACTGCGACGCGGAGCCGAGCGGGTCGAGCGGCGAGTAGAGCACGTTCACGCGCTCGCCGCCGTCGGTCGGGTGCACGATGAACGGCGCGCCGAAGCTGCTCTCGAACGCGACGCGCGTCCCGCTCACCGTCGGGATCGAGAACGGCTCGCCGCACGCGTTCGTGAGCGCGATCGTGCCGGTCGAGATCGGGACGGCGCCGAGCCAGCGCGAGCAGCCGACCGCCGATCCCTTCACGAAGCCGGTGCCCGGGCCGGGCTCGCGCAAGAGGAAGTACACGAAGGTGCTCGTGACGTTCGACACGACGGCGAGCTCCTCGGCGCCGATCGCCGGCACCCAGCTCTTCGATGGCGCCGTCGGCACGATGCCGAACGAGCCGGAGAACGAACCGGCGCCGGCATCCCACGCCTGCCAGCCGGTCGACGTCGGCGAGCCGCCGCCGGCGAACGTCGCCGTGCCGATCACCCAGACCCGGCCGGAGGCCGTCGCGAAAGACGTCGGGTTCGTCACCGGCGCGCTCGCGCCGGTCGCGACGAACTTCGACAGCGCGATCTGCGGCGCCGATGCCGAGAGCGAGATCACCGCGACGCCGGTCGACGTCGGCACCTGCAGGAGTCCGAGCGCCGCGTTGACGTCCATGCGGTTCACGTAGGACGACGGCGGGCCGGGCAGCGACAACCCGGGCGGCGTGAGCGGCACGAGCGTTCCGGGCGTCGCCCACGAGTAACCGCGCAGGAGCGTGTTGCCGAGGCCGTCGTCCTCCGCGGAGAACACGTACTTCAGCGAGTCGACCACCGCGAGGTCGTACGCCGCGGGGTTGCCGGTCGGGACGAGCAGCGACGTCGGCGGGAACCCGGTGCGTGCATCGATCACGTGGATCGCGCCCGTGCCGGCGACGCTTCCCATCGGAGTGAAGAGCGTCGCGGGCGCGCCGTACGCGATCGACGTCTCGAGCCCCTGCAGCGTGCGACGGCGATGCGCCCAGCGCGACGGGACGTTGTTGACGGATGGCCCGATCGGGATCGGCGCGAGGGAAGCGGTCGGCGAGATCGCGTACATCCGCGATGCACCGGCGGGAGTCGTCGCGTAGACGACGTCGACGCCGAACGTGCCGGACAGCGGCATCTCCTGGGCGGCCGCGGCGGCGACGAACGACGCGGCGAGCGCCGCGATCGCGGTCGTGCGGGTCACGAGCTTCATGATGGAACTCCGAGAGGTGACGGTCTTGCCCACGAGTCTTCGTGGAGCGGGGGCGGCGCGCTCTGCAATGAGCGTGCCGCCCCCCCGTCGTCCGCGAGCGGAGTTTCGCGACGCATGCTCGCGGCGTGCGCCGCGAGCCGAGTCGTCGCGGCTCGTCGTGCCGCCCGAGCCCGTTCGTCGCCGTCGCCGGCCGCGCCCGAAACGACCGCGCTCGCGCGACGGGGTCGCGGGAAACCCGAAGGACGCCGCTACGATGCCGCGCTTTCTCGCCGCCCGCCGAGAGGTCGAACCGGAATGCGACGCGTCCTCGTCCTCGCGCTCCTCGCCGCATCTTCCTGCAAGCTCGCCGATCATTCCGCTCCCGCGGCGGGCGCTCCCGCTGCGCAGGCGACTCCCGCCGCGGCGGCCGCGGCGAGCGCGCCCGCCGCGACGCCGCCGGCGTGGGACGTGAACGCGCCGCCGTACCCGACGCACGTCGCGAACATCGACGTGACGTCCGGCACGTGGCTCGACCTCGACGTCGCGCCCGACGGCAGGACGATCGCGTTCTCGCTGCTCGGCGACATCTATCTCGTCCCGTTCGCCGGCGGCGACGCGAAGGCGATCACGTCCGGCATCGCGTGGGACATGCAGCCCGCGTTCTCGCCCGACGGGAAGAAGATCGCGTTCACGAGCGACCGCGCCGGCGGCGACAACCTGTGGACGATGAACGCCGACGGCTCCGACCCGAAGCAGGTGACGAAGGAGAGCTACCGGCTGGTGAACGAGCCCGCGTGGGATCCGTCCGGCGAATGGCTCACCGGCCGCAAGCACTTCACGTCGCGTCGCTCGTGCGGCGCCGGCGAGATGTGGCTGTGGCACGTGACCGGCGGCGACGGCCTGCAGATGACGACGAAGCCGACCGAGCAGAAGGACGTCGGCGAGCCCGCGTTCTCGCCCGACGGCAAGTACCTCTACTACTCGCTCGACGCGACCCCCGGGCCGACGTTCGAGTACAGCAAGGATTCGAACGGCCAGATCTACGCGATCGATCGGCTCGATCGACAGACCGGCGAGACCGATCGGTTCGTGTCCGGCCCCGGCGGCGCGTGCCGTCCGACTCCGTCGCACGACGGCAAGCAGCTCGCGTTCGTGCGCCGCGTGCGCTTCCAGTCGACGCTGTTCGTGATGGACGTGAAGTCGGGCGCGGTCCGCCCCGTGTGGTCGGGCCTCGAGCGCGACATGCAGGAGACGTGGGCGATCCACGGCGTGTCGCCGCGCATGGCGTGGACGCCGGACGACCACGAGATCGTCACGTGGGCGCACGGCAAGATCTGGCGCGTCGACGTCGCGAGCGGCCACGCGACCGAAGTCCCGTTCCACGTGAAGGACACGCGGCAGGTCGCGAGCGCGGTGCGCTTCCGCCAGGCGGTCGCGCCCGACGAGTTCGACGTGAAGGCGCTGCAGGACGTCGCGGTGTCGCCCTCTGGCGATCGCGTCGTGTACTGCGCGCTCGGCCACCTCTGGTCGAAGGCGCTGCCGGACGGCGCACCGAAGCGGCTCACCTCGCAGGACGACGCGTTCGAGTACTGCCCGTCGTTCTCCCGCGACGGCGGCTCGATCGTCTACGTGACGTGGAACGACGAGACCCTCGGCACGGTGAGCGTCGTCTCCGCGGGCGGCGGCGAGGGCAAGGCGATCACGTCCGAGCCGGGCATGTATCGCGACCCGGTGTTCACGCCGGACGGCAAGCGCGTCGTGTACGGCAAGGTCTCCGGCGGCAACTTGACGTCGTCGCTGTGGAGCAAGGACACCGGCGTGTTCGTGATCGATGCCGATGGGGCCGGCGGCGGCGCCCCGAAGCTCGTCACGAAGGTCGGCACCAAGCCGCGCTTCGCCAAGGATTCCGACCGCGTGTTCCTGCAGACCGACGCGCCGTCGGGCGACAGCGACGGCATCCGGTTGATCTCGATCGACCTCGACGGCAGCGACCAGCGCTCGCACCTCGTCTCCGACAACGGCGTCGACGCCGCGGTGTCACCGGACGGCAAGTGGGTCGCGTGGACCGAGAAGTGGAACGTGTGGATCGCTCCGTTCGTGCCGACCGGCCGCGAAGTCCACGTCGGTCCGAAGGGAACCGCCGAGCCCTGCGTGAAGGTGTCGAAGGACGCCGGCGAGAACATCCAGTGGTCGGGCGACTCGAAGGCGGTGCACTGGTCGCTCGGTCCCGAGCTGTTCACGCGCAAGCTCGACGAAGCGTTCGCGTTCCTCGCCGGCGATCCGACGGCGAAGTTGCCGGAGCCCGAAGAGCACGGCGTGAACATCTCGTTCAAGGAGAAGGCCGCGAAGCCCGCGGACCGCTTCGCGCTCGTGAACGCGCGCATCGTCACGATGAACGGCGACGAGGTGATCGAGAACGGTTGCGTCGTCGTGAGCGGCAACAAGATCGAGTCGGTCGGCGCCGGACCTGCGCCGTCGGGCGTGAAGGTGATCGACTGCGCGGGCAAGACGATCATGCCGGGCATGATCGACGTCCACGAGCACGGCGGTCAGGCCGAGAACGGGATCACGCCGCAGAAGAACTGGGGCCAGTACGCGAACCTCGCGTTCGGCGTGACGACGGTGCATGACCCGAGCAACGACACGAACGCGATCTTCGCGGCGTCCGAGCTGCAACGCGCGGGGATGATCGTCGCGCCGCGCATCTTCTCGACCGGCACGATCCTCTACGGCGCGTCCGGCTCGTTCAAAGCCGACGTCGATTCGCTCGAGGACGCGAAGTCGCACTTGCGGCGCTTGAAGTCGATCGGTGCGTTCTCGGTGAAGAGCTACAACCAGCCGCGCCGCGAGCAGCGCCAGCAGATCATCGAGGCCGCGCACGAGCTGAACATGATGGTCGTGCCCGAAGGCGGCTCGGCGTTCATGCACAACATGACGATGGTCGTCGACGGTCACACCGGCATCGAGCACTCGCTGCCCGTCGAGTCGATCTACCCCGACGTCACGCAGCTCTGGGCCGGGAGCGGAGTCGGCTACACGCCGACGTTGATCGTCGGCTACGGCGGCATCTGGGGCGAGAACTACTGGTACGACACGACCAACGTGTGGGAGAACGAGCGGCTGCTCCGGTTCGTGCCGCGCCGCATCGTCGATCCGCGTTCGCGCCGTCGGCCGAAGGCGCCGCTCGAGGAGTACAACCACCTGCGCTCGTCGAGGATCGTGAAGGCGCTCGTCGACGCCGGCGAGCAGGTAGAGCTCGGTGCGCACGGGCAGCTCGCGGGGCTCGGCGCGCACTGGGAATTGTGGATGCTCGCGCAGGGCGGTTTGACGAATCACCAGGCGCTGCGCGCCGCGACGTTGTGGGGGGCGAAGTACATCGGCCTCGACGGCGAGATCGGCTCCATCGAGCCCGGGAAGCTCGCCGACTTGTTGATCCTCGACAAGAACCCGCTCGACGACATCCAGAACAGCCTGACCATCCGCAACACGATTCTGAACGGGGTCATTTACGACGCCGAAACGATGGCCAGAATGGGCGACCCGGGCAGCGCGCCGCACTTCTTCTTCGAGAAGGACAACGGAGCGCGCGCGCCGGTGCACGCGATGGCGGATTTGTGCGGCTGCGTCGACGAGGTCGACGCGATCTCCCGGAGGGCGGCGTACCGATGAGCGGTGAGGAGAAGAACCGGTGGTGAGCAGATCATCCCGTGTGCGCCGGCGCGTCAGCTTCGACGAGTTGATCGAGAACCACACCGACAAGGTCCAGACCATCGCGCGGATCCTGCGCGCGATCGTCTACCAGGCGATGCCGCGAGCGGTCGAGTTGGTGCACGCCGGCGCGCGCTCCGCGACCTACAAGGAGTCGCGCGCGGAAGTGTGCGGCATCCAGCCGTCGAAGACCCACGTGAAGTTCCACCTCATGCACGGCTGCGACCTCGACGATCCCGATCGCCTGCTCGAAGGAAACGGCAAGACGATCCGCCACGTGCAGGTGAAGGATCAGGACGCGATCCCCGTCGTCGCCCTCAAGGCGTTCATCCACGAAGGTCGCAAGCGCGCCTCGCGCGAGTGACCATCAGCGCATCGAGCCGACCGTGCGGGAACCACCCGCCGCGCAACTGCCAACACTGCGCCGCGGCGACTGGTGAGTCGCGCGTCGAAGCTCGCACGTCGCGCCACCCGCCGAACCAAGCCGCCGACGAATAAGGATCGAGTCGCCCGCCGAACGCGATCCCATGTCGTCGCGCATTGCCGAGCACGTAAGCGATCGTGTTCCGCACATCGAGCGTCGACCCGACGACGCGCGCATGAAACCGATCGACGAACACGCGCCCCGTCCGATTCACTGCCCGATTCAAGCCGCGCGCGATCCGCACCAGCAGCCCCTGCATCCCGAGCGACAGCGCATTCGCGCTCCCCGCCTCGACGATCAGATGCAGATGATTCGTCATCACCGAGAAGTGCACCAACCGAAACGAGCCGCGCTCGCGTCCCCCCACGAACGCCGCCTTCAGCGCCCGCGCCGCCACCATCGTCCGAAGCGAAGGCATCCCCTCCACGACGCGAACCGTCACATGCACCGGCATCAACTTGTCAATGCGCCCGCGAGTCCGATGCGCGACGCGCCGCAACCCCGTCCGCCGCTTGCGCCCCGCTCCGACCCGCCATCCACCCCATCCATTCGCCATCTCGAGACCTCCTGTTCATCACGACCCGCACGGCGCCCGAGGGGCCGCCCCAGCCCAATCACCGAGCGATCGGGTCCGGTGGGTTCGACTCGCGCGCCCCCCGCAGGGCATCCGGGCGCGCGAGTCGAACCCACCGGCCCCGATCGCGTCGCAAGCACCACCTGCATCCCATCCCATCCCATCCCCCCCCCCCCCCCCCCCCCCCCCCCCCCCCCCCCCCCCCCCCCCCCCCCCC
>CAZBOK010000010.1:0-28144 GCA_964493525.1 uncultured Phycisphaeraceae bacterium
CACGCTGCTCTACGTGCTGAACAACGCGCGCCGACATGGCATCGCGATTCGCGGCGCGGTCGATCGGTTCTCGTCGGCTGCGTGGTTCGATGGATGGCGCGACGTCGAACGCGCGACACGGGACGCGCCGGTCGCGACGCCGCGCGCGTGGCAGCTCCGCGACGGCTGGTGGCCGCACGGACGCCTCGACTCACGCGCAACCCCGAAGGCAGCGTTGTTTGAACGGGGACTCGGCGCGTCGGCGTCGTTCTTCCCCGCTCAATCCGAGAGCAGGTGCCCCGCGTGCGCGACCGCTCCGCCGGCCCGGATCGCCGCGGCGACCAACGACGCCTCGGCGATCTCCGCTTCCGTCGCGCCCTTCTCGATCGCACGCTTGCGGTGGATCTCGAGGCAGTACACACACTGCGTCGTCAGCGCGACGCCGAGCGCGATCAGCTCCTTCATCTTCGACGGGATCGCGCCGTCCGCGAACGCCGCCTTGTCGAACTCGACGAAGCCTTTCCACGCGGCGGGTGCGAGGTCGGTCATCTTCCGCAGACGCTTCATGTGTGACAGGTCGATCATGGTGATTCTCCGTTGTCTCGTGCCGATCAGACGACCGGCGTGCCTTCGATCTTGGTGCGCTCGCGAAAGAGCGCGGTGAGCCTGGCGGTCATCGGCCCGGGCTTGCCGTCGCCGATGACGCGGCCGTCGACTCTCGTCACCGCCGCGAGCTCGCCCATCGTGCCGGTGCAGAACACTTCGTTCGCGCGGTAGACCTCGGTCGTCGAGAGGTCGCGTTCCGCGTGCGGGATCGCGTTCGCGGCGCACAGCTCGAGCACGGTCGCGCGCGTGATCCCCTCGGGGCACGCGACGGTGCGGGGCGTCGCGACGAAGCCGTCCTGCACGACGAACACGTGCGTCGCGTTCGTCTCGGCGACGAAGCCGCGCACGTCGAGCATCAGCGCGTCGTCGGCGCCGGCGACGTTCGCCTCGATCTTGGCGAGGATCGACTGGATCAGGTTCGCGTGATGGATCTTCGGGTCGAGGCAGTCGGGCGGGAAGCGGCGCACCGACGCCGTGACCAGCGAGATCCCGGTCGTGCCGTAGACCGGAGCCTTGTGCTCCGCGAGCACGATGAGCGTTGGCCCCGATTGGTTTAGGCGCGGGTCCATTCCCGACGTCACCTTCACGCCGCGCGTGAGCGTGAGGCGGATGTGCACGCCGTCCCGCATCGAGTTCGCCTCGAGCGTGCGGCGGATCTCGCGCGTGATCTCGTCTCGCGTCGGGATCTTCTCGAACGCGAGCGCGCGCGCCGAGCTCTCGAGCCGGTCGAGGTGCTCCTTCAGCTTGAAGATGCGCCCGTCATACAGGCGCAGACCTTCCCACACCGCGTCGCCGCCCTGCACGGCCGAGTCGAACGGGCTGATCCCGGCCTGATCGCGGTGCACGAGCTTGCCGTTCACGTTGACGACGAGGTCGCGATTCTTCGGATCGAAGCGCTGCAGCACCGTCAGCTCCTCTGCGCGACCGCGGCGGTCAGGCGGTGCTCGTGCAGCTCTTCGTAGAACGGCCTGCATCTCTCGAGCAGCGGCTCGAGCGCGGCGGGCAGCGGCTCGGTCGACGTCTCGATCGGCCCGAAGCCGGTCGACTTCCACACGTTCTGGTACCAGTGCGGCGCCCACACGCCGTCCTCGGGGCGCCGGCCGGGAGGCCACGAGAGCATCTGCTCCTGGAACTCGATGCCGAGCGCGGCGCACAAACGCGCGAGCACGTCGCGCGGATCGGAGAGCACGTCGTGCGCGTCGATCACCGGCGGGATCTTCCCGGTCTCGGCGCGGACGCGGCGGAAGATCTCGACCTGTTGCGGCAGACCGGTGTCCGCGAGATCGCAGTCCGGCACGTGCTTCACGAGCGACTTCAACACCAGCGCGGGATCGCGGATCAGGAACGCGTTCGTCACTGCGGAGAGCCAGTCGCGGTCGATGTGGCGCAGCAGGTGATGCGCCATCTGCTTCTGGTAGAACACCGCCTTCCCGTCGGGGACCGGCTCGAGAAGGTGCCGCACGACCGCGCGCCAGTCGCCTTCGTGGTGTGTGATCACGTCGACGGCGCCGGGGTGATGGCGACCCGTGCGCAGCAGGTAGTGCGCGTAGAACGGCTCGTCGATCACGGCCGTGTCGGTCCGATTGCCGAACGAGCGCATCAGCGCCGTGGAGATGTTCCGTGGGCCGGACCAGAGTGCGATGCGGATCGGAGCCACGGCGGGATCATAGGTGTCCGCGATGAGCGATCAGAAGAAGCAACTCCTCGCCGACATCGAGTGGACGCGTCAGAACATGGAAAGCCTCGCGCGCGATCGCTCGCGCCTGCCGTGGCTGTTCCTGCTCGTGCTTCTCGCGATTCCGGTCGGCGTGAAGTGGGGCTTCCTCGCCGCGCTCGCGACGGCGGGCGGCGTGGTCTTCCTCACCGTGGCCGGCCTCTACATCATCGCGGGACATCGCTCCGAGTACGAAGCGAAGATCCGCTCCCTCGAGGAGGAGCTGGCGCGACTCGACGGCGGAGGACGCAAGTGAGCGAGCTGCAACCCACCCGTCCGCACGGGGGACTCGGCGCCGCGTTCCGCATCGAAGCGTTCAGCGACGCGGTGTTCGCGCTCGCGACCGCGCTCCTGCTCCTCTCCGAGAAGATCCCCGAGTCCTATCACGAGCTGATGCGTCACATCCGCGGCTTCGCGGCGTTCGGCGTCACGTTCGCGATCCTCCTGATGATCTGGTGGATGCACCACGAGTTCTTCAAGCGGTACCACCTCGCGGACGTCGGCACGACGGCGTGGAACGGGCTCCTGCTCTTTCTCGTGCTGTTCTACGTGTATCCGATGAAGTTCATCTGGGCGCTCTTCATCGGCGGCTGGATCTCGCAGGGACGGCTCTACACGCTGCCGCCCGACGCCGCGGACGGGATCGATCTCGGGATGCTGTTCCTGATCTACGGGCTCGGGTTCGCCGGCGTGTTCTTCTGCTTCGTGATGCTCTACCGGCGCGCGATGAAGACGCTCGCGCTCACGGGCGCCGATCGGCTCGAGGCTCGCCTCGCGATCGAGTACCACCTCTGCTTCGTCGGGGTCGGAATCGCGTCCGCGTCGATCGCGCTCACCGGCGTCGGCCTGCGCTGGGGACTGCCGGGGTGGATCTACGCGCTGATCGGGCCGCTCTGCGCGATGCACGGCGCGTCGGCGGGAAAGCGACGCCGAGCGATCAAGGCGACGTGATCGGCTCGCGCGGCACGCGCGCGAAGTCGAAGCCCTCGATCAAGTCGGCGGCTGCCGCGATCCGCGGCGGCGCGGCGATCCCCGACCACTCCGCAAGCCGGCGCAGCACGTCTCCGGCCGGAGTCCCGGCGCGGCGCAAGGTCGCGAGCTCGTTGCCGCCCGATCGTTTCGCGAGCCGCCGTCCGTCCGCGCCGACGACGAGCGGCAGGTGCGTGTACCGCGGTGGCCGCGCGCCAAGCGCGTCGAAGAGGAGGATCTGCCGCGGCGTCGACGGGATGAGATCGTCGCCCCGCACGACTTCGGTCACCCCCATCGCCGCATCGTCGACGACGACCGCGAGCTGATACGCGAACGTGCCGTCGAACGATCGCACCACGAAGTCGCCGCCCGATCGCGATGGGTCGATCGCGACCGCGCCCCGCACGCGGTCGTCGAACGCGACGACGCCTTCGTCGACGCGGAACCGCCACGCCGGCGGTCGGCCGCTCGCGGCTTCCGCGGCGGCGGCGCTCGCGAATCGACCGCGGCACGTTCCCGGGTAACGCGGACCTTCGTCGTCGGCGTGCGGCGCGGACGCCGCGGACGCGATCTCCTTCCGAGTGCACACGCACGGGTAGATGCGCCCGGCGGCGCGGAGGCGCTCGAACGCCGTGACGTAGTGTTCGATCCGCTCGCTCTGCAGATACGGACCGTCGTCGTGGTCGAGCCCGAGCCAGCGGAGGTCCTCGAGCATCTCGGCGACGCGTCCTTCCTTCACGCGCGGCCGATCGAGGTCTTCGACGCGCAGCACGACGGTGCCGTGCGCGCGCCGCGCCATCAACCAGTTGACGAGGAACGTGCGCGCGTTGCCGAGGTGGAGCGAGCCGGTCGGGCTCGGCGCGAGCCGCGTGCGGAACTCCGCCACGCGCGTCACTCGCCGAGCATGGACGCCAGTGCGTTGCCGAGCGATCGGCCGCGCACGTCGACGCGCGCGATGCGCCCGGCGCGATCGATCAGCAGGTTGCTGGGCGTGACGTCCACGCCGAAGCGATGAACGAGCGGGCCGTCCCAGCCCGACGGCTCGCGCACGTGGCGCCAGGTGAGCCCGTTTTCGCGGACGAACTGGTCGAACAGCGCGTTGTCCGCGTCGATGTTCACGCCGACGATCTCGAACCCGCGCTGGCGCCACTTCTCGTAGGCGCGCTTCAAGAGCGGCATCTCCGCGTGCGAGTTCGGGCAGCTCGCGGACCAGAACTCGACGAGCACCACCTTGCTCTTCAGCGGGTCCTGACCGATCGACATCGTCGTTCCGTCGATCGCGTTCACGTCGAGGGCCGGCGCCTCCTCGCCGATGCGATCGAGCTCGTCCTTGCACTCGTCGAGGTGCTCGCTGAGCGCCTTCTCGTGGAAGCGGTCGCCGCACTCCTTGTAGAGCGCCTTCGCCGCCTTGAATTCGCGCATGTTGACGAGCAGTTCCGCGTGGCGCAGCATCGCGTCGACCGCGAGGTTGGGATCGACGTCCGACTCGATCGGCGTGAAGCGCGCGACGGCGTCGTCGAGGCGACCGAGGCGACCGAGGGCCTCCGCGGCGAGCAACTGCGCGTGGACGAGCACGCGATGCGGCGGCTTCTTCACGGCGAGCAGGTCGGTCCACTGGACGACATCCTTCGAGCGGAACAGTTCGTCCGCCGTGTCGACCAGCTCCTCGAGCGCGTTCGACACGTCGGGCGCGTCGGGGTTCTTCGTCGCGTACTCGACGAGGGCCGCGTACCGCTTCTCGGCGTGACGGGCGAGCAGGGCGTCGCGCTCCGCGTCGAGCGTCTGGTGCAACTCCGCGAGCTTCGAATTGATGACGGAGACCGGCGGTTGCTCCGGCTCGACCGCCTCCGCCGGCTTCGCGTGCTGCTTCGACCACCAGAACCAACCGCCGCCGCCGAGGACGGCGACGATCAATGTCGCGACGAGGATCGGTTTCATCCCAACTCCGTCACTTCCGGCGGAAGACGCTGCGCAGCACGTGACCGGCCATCTGCGGGTTCTCCTTCAGGCGGCGCACCGAATAACCGTACCAGTTGCGTCCGTAGGGCACGTACACGCGCAGACGATGACCCGCGGCGATGATGCGCCGGCGCAGGTCGGGGACGACTCCGAGAAGCATCTGGAACTCGTAGCGCGATCGATCGAGCTTCGCGGCGGCGAGCTTCTTCATCGCAGCGTCGACGAGCACGTCGTCGTGCGTCGCAATGCCGGGGTACGCGCCGCCGTCGATGAGCTGCTCGAGCAGCGCGCGATACGACGCGCGGACCTCTTCCTTGTCCTTGAAGGCGACCGCCGCCGGCTCGTTGTAGATGCCCTTGCAGAGCCGGACGTTGATGCCGGGGATCGCGAGCAGCCGCTCGATGTCCGCGCGCGATCGCCGCATGTAGGCCTGGATCACCGGCCCGACCATCCCGAACCGCTCGTGCGCGCGCCGGAAGATCTCCAGCGTGTCGTCGGTGCAGCTCGAATCCTCCATGTCGATGCGCAGGAAGATGCCGAGGCCATGCGCCTTCGCGGCGAGCTGCAGGACGTTCTCGAGGCAGAACGCCTTGTCGAACTTCAGGCCGAACGCCGTGAGCTTGATCGAGATGTTGCAGTCGAGCCGCTCGCGATGGATCGCGTCGAGCACGTTCGAGTACTCGACGACCATCGCCTCCGCGTCCGCGCGGACGAGCGTGTCCTCGCCGAGCACGTCGACGGTCGCCATCGCGCCTTCGCCGTTCAAGCGGCGCACGACGGCGACGGCCTCGTCGAGCGTCTCGCCGGCGATGTACTTGTCGGCGAAGTGCCGCACCAGCGGCTTCGGCACGAGCGGCAGCGAGCGAGCGACGAGTCGATCGAAGAGCTTCATGAGTTGCGGACGACGCCCGCGTCGGGGTGAATGTGAAAAACGCGAGAGCGTAACGGATCGTGCAACGGAGGCCAGCACCGGCGGCCCGTCATTGGCGCGCGCGCACCAGTGCGGCGGCCGCCTCCTTGTCGTTGGGGATCGCGAGCGTCACTCGCTCGAGGTACGGCGCCGCCTCGGCGCCGCGGCCGGCGCCGAGCAACGCCATCCCCATCGCGCGCACGACGTCCATCCGGTCCGGCGCGAGCGCCTGTGCAGATTGGAGAGCCGAGAGCGCCGACGCGAAGTCCTGCTTGCGCGTGTAGGCGCGCCCGAGGATCGTGAACGCGTCGACTTGCGACTTGTCGCCGCGCACCGCGATCTCGAGCTCCTCGATCGCGGTGTCGTCGTCGAGGAGATCGAACGCCGCCTTGCCGGCGAGCAAGTGGAACGCCGTGTCGTCCGGATACTCCTTCAACACCGGGATCAGAACGCGGTCGAGCTTCTCGTATTCGAGCTTCGCGTACGCCGCGAGCAGGAAGCGCCGCACCTGCGCCATCACCGCGGTCCGCTCGTCCGAGCCGGGCTTCGACGCCGACAGCGCGCGCACCATGGCGGCGACCTCCGCGTCCGGGATGACGTCGCGCGCCGCCGGGCTCGCGACGAACGTGCGGTCGAGGTAGGCATCCGAGTGCGCCGCGAGCGCGTCGAACAACGCGGCGATCGCGGGCGATCCGCCGCGTTCGATCGCGGCCGCGAGCGAGCGCAGCGTGCCGCCGTCGCCGATCGTCTTGCGCGTGAAGTCGCGCGGCCGCGCGGTGTCGGCGATCGGATCGAGGAGCGTCGCGGTGCGATCGTCGAGCGAGAGGATCGTGCGCGGATCGAGCGGCTGCGCGAGCGACTCCACGCGCCCCGCTCCGCGCGGCGTCGGGAGGTCGCCGGCCTCGATCGCCACGAACGGGCCGACCCATCCGTCGCACGCCGACCAGGCGCGGATCCGTCCGTTGACTCCTTCGAGCGCGCGCGCGACGCCGGCGAGCGTGGCCGGCGTCGCCGAGCAGAGGTCGAGCCAGACGAGGAGCACGCCGCCCGGCGCGAGTGCATCCGCGAAGCGCCGCAGCGCGTGTTGCTGATACACCCGCGCGGTTTCCGGGGAGAACGACGCCGGGGCGAGCAGCACGATCGCGTCGAAGCGCGCGCCGGCCGCGGGATGGACGAGCGAGCGCTGGATCTCGTCGGGTCGCGCGGCGTCCTCGAGCGACGCGAGCGTCGGCGCGAACGCGCGCTTCTCGAACGGCAAGTCGTCGAGCACCGACCGGTGCGCGGCGAGGACGTTGCCGACGACGAGCACCGAACCGCGGCCGGCGAGCAACGCGGCGAGGCGCAGCTCCTCGCTCTCGAGCGCGGCGAACTGCTGCGAGCGCGATGCGTCGCGTCCTTGCCACATCAAGCGCGTCGCGCCCTCTCCCATCGACGGGTCGTTCACGAGTCGCAGCACGCCGTCCGGCAGCACCTTCGAGCGCAGCGGGAACTCGCGGAGCCCGCCGCGGACGAACTCTTCGATCCGCTCGGGCGTCAGCGCACCGCGATCGATCGCGACGTGCGCGGACGCGGCGCCGGCGCCGAGCGCGAGGCAGAACACCGCGACGCGGCGCGCGAGCGGCGCGCCGAACAACGATTTCGCCCACAGCCCGGCGGCGACCGCGAGCGGTCCGACCAGGACGCGGAGCCGCACCAGCTCGGCGATCCGTTCGTCGTCGTCCGAGCCGTACGGGATCGACGCGAGCACGCGCACGTTCGACGCGCCGGCGACGACGCGGACGGTCCACCACGCGGCCGCGCAGAACGCGACCGCGAACACGACGCGCAGCGCCGCGGGACACGGCCGCGGCAACGGGATGATCGCAACGGCTCCGATCGCGAACAGCGCGACCGCCGCGAACGCGGAGTGGCTGAACGAAGCGCCGCTCACGTGCTGCATCGCGAACGGGCGCAGCCCCTCGAACGCGAGGCCGATCGCGAGCCCCGCGACGACGAGCTCGACGAGCGGCGCGCGACCGTCCACCGACGCGGGCGCGCGGCGCGCGAGGCGCGAGATCCCGAGCAGCACCGTGGCGAACGCGAGCGGGACCGCGAGCCCCATGCGGGGGGCGACGAAACCGGCCCAGCCGAGGAGGCCGACCGCTCCGCCGAGCGCCGCCGGGGCGAGCATCGGCGCCGGTCCGCCGAGCAGCGCGAGTGCGACGGCGAAGACGACGCACGGGAGCGCCGCGAGTGCCGGCCCGCCGGACGTGAGCGCCGATGCGAGCGGCACCGGCGCGAGCACGGCGAGGCTCAAGAGTCCCGAGCCGAACCGTCGCCGTTCCTGCCCCGCCTCGGCCGGCAGTCTCAGAAGGGCCGCGATCGACGCGCCGACGCCGAGCGCGAGCGCGGCAACGACCCGCGCCGTCGCGGCAGACTGCGTGGTCTCCGCGATCAGCCGCGAGAAGAACTCGAGGATCGGCGCGAGCGCGAGCCCGCTGACGAACGACGCGAGGAGGTTCACGGCCGGCTTTCTACCGCGCAGGGCGCCCCGGAAAAGACCGGAGGCCGGTCATCCTCGAAAGGACGTGCCGGCCTCCAAGTCTCAAGAAGGGCGCGATGCGGTCAGAACAGGATCGAATCCACGATGTTCGAGGCAGTCACGATCGACGTCGCAGGCGGGTTGAACCACATCTGCGTGTGAACCGCGGTGCCCGGAACCGGGACGTTGCCAACGGGGAAGGTGATCGAGCCCGCGCCGGTCGCTCCCGAGGAGCCGAACGTCGCGAGGATCGCCGGATTCAGGAGCGTCACTCCCGAGTACAGGAACGTCGTTCCGTCGAAGTTCACCGCGAACAACATGTTGTTGTTCACCGGGCCGCCCCAGCTGAACGTCACGTTCGTGTTGTTGACGATGATGCCCGGCGCCTTCAACTGCGGCGGGTTGGTGACGACGTAGGTGAGCGTCGACGGGGCGCTCGTGCCGCCCGGGTTCGTCACGGTCACGTTCACGGCGCCGAGCGCGGCGGGCTGCGGCGCGACGAACGTGATGTGCGTGTCGTCGACGATCGAGAACGCCACGGACGAGGCGCCGACGTTCACGGCCGTAGCCGGCGTGAAGGTCGTGCCCGTGATCGTGATCGTGTCACCGCCCACCGCGGATTCCGGATTCGGCGCGATGTTCGTGATCGTCGGCGCCGGGGTCACGCTGCCGATGTCGATCGGGAAGTAGTTCGACAGGCGGCTGTTCGCCGCCGTGGCGTTCGGCTCCCAGATGAACACGTTGCCGTCCTTCGCCGTCGCCGGGATGACGACCGAGCAGCTCGTGCCGCCCGTCGTCGCGACGCCGTACACCACGCCGGGGATCGACGTGTTGTTGTTGCTCGTCTCGGCGGTGAACTTCACGTTCACGGTCGGCTGGAAGTTCGTGCCGGTGATGATGAGCGTGCCGCCGATGTTGAACGAGCCGGAGAGGCCGGTGATCACCGGCTTGTCGGCCGGCTTCACACCGTAGATCGACTGCAGGCCCGCCTGATCGTCGGACTGGATCGTGCGCTCGGAGACGCCGTTGTTGCAGATGAACGCGCACATCGTCGTGTGACCGGACGCGGTGTCGTTGCACGTTCCGCACGGACCCGCGGAGTGGCCGAGGCCGAGCGAGTGCCCGAGCTCGTGCGTGCAGACGCCCTGGATGTCGAACTGACCACCTGACGGGCTGCCGGGGCCGTCGCTCCACACCCAGCTATCGCAGAACGTCATGCGCCAGCCGTTCGCGATCGGCGTTTCGGTGAACGCGAGCACACCGCCCGAACACGAGCCGGGGTTGCCCCAGGCGACCGTGTTCTGATCTCCGGTGCCGGCCCCGGTCGCCGCGCCCTGCCAATCGAAGTCGAAGTTCCGCGACGCGAGCGAGTTGTCGGACGCCCAACCGTGCGCGGCCTTCCAGACCGCGAGCGGTGCGCCGAGCGCGCCCGGGAACAGCGGATCGGCCGTCACGTTGTTGTTCGCCTGCGAGTCGGCCGCGTTGTTGAACACGCGGACGTCGCGCTGGAAGCCGTTGCCCGATGCAGCGGCCTGGATTCCGAGCGAACCGCCGATCGTCGTGAAGCCGACGCCGGCCGACGGGGTGACGAGAACGCCTGCGACCGCGAGGCCGCCGGCAACGAGTGCGAGTGAATGGATCTTCTTCATGATGGTCTCTTTGGATCCTTTCACTTGCCGCGGAGCGTCGCGAGCGACGCCTTCGCCGAGGTGGCGAGCGTGGTGAGTGCCGTGTTGTTCTCGATCGCCGAACCGTAGCCCTCGCCGAGGACCACGACCTGGCCCTTGCGGTTGGTCTGGGTGCGGAACGCGGCCGCGTAGTTGTCGAGGCGGAACGAGCCCGGGTACATCGAGCGCGTCGCCGCGTCGGCGCGGAGGAAGTAGACCACCGTCTCACCGGCGCGGATCTCGTTCTCGTCGGGGGAGATCGACAAGCGGCCGCCGTCGCCGCCGGGGGTGAGGACCGTCAGGGTCGCGCCCGCGTTCGCACCGACGAGGTAGTCGGACACGTCGAGCGTGATCTGCGTGAACGGGACCGAGAGGTCGGGATCGGGCGAGGCGACCGTATGCGCGTCGCGCACCGTGCCGTAGACGACGATGCCCGTGCTGTTCTGGGCGTCGATGTACTCGAGCTGCTTGGTGAGATCTCGCGGCGCCAAACTGGCGAGAGCGAGACCGGTCGTCAGCAACGCGCCGCACGCAAGGGCGACGGGCAGACGCATCCGGTTGACGGCGATGCGCATGGAGAGCCTCCAGTAGTCGGTTTAACGGGACCCGAGAGCAGGATCGGGTCCGGATCACGTGCGGGTGGGGTTCTGGGCTGGGACGACAACCGTGACCGCGCCGAATCCGGTTGAAGAAAATTAAACACCACACCCTCCGATGTGGCAATGCCCGTTTTCAGGCCGACCGCGGGCGACTACGGGACTGAAAGGAACTTTCGACCGGGCCGTCGGCGAATCGACGGCGGGCGCGGGTGGCGCGCGGCGGACGCGAAGAGATCGAGGGTTCCGAACCGCGCGGTCGGTTCGAGCGGCGGTCAGGCCGGCTCGGCGACCATCGCGCTCGCGGCGTTCGAGACGCGGTTCCTGCCGTGCGATTTCGCGTCGTAGAGCGCCTGATCCGCCATCTTCAGCAGCTCGTGCGGGCTGCGCATCTCGACCGCGCGCTCCGCGACGCCGATGCTGACCGTGACGGCGCGATCGAACCCGCCCGCTCTCACGCGGTGGTTCTCGACCGTCTGGCGCATGCGCTCCGCGACCGCCATCGCGGGGCCGCCCGGACACGCGGGGCAGATGACGAGGAACTCCTCTCCGCCGAGTCGGCAGACGACGTCATCGACGCGCAGGCCCGCCTTCAACTGCGTGGCGATCGCGCGCAGCACCTCGTCGCCGACGTCGTGGCCGAACGAGTCGTTCACCTTCTTGAAGTGATCGACGTCGACGACCATGACCGAGAGCATCGTCTCGTTCGCCTTCCACTGCTCCGCGAGCGCATCGAGCGCGAAGCGGCGGTTCGGCAGTCCGGTCAACGCGTCGGTGATCGAGAGCGTCTCGAGCCGGCGGTTCAGGATCGCGAGCTCGGCGATCTGCCGCTCGATCTGGCGCCGCTCCGCGGCGAGGTCGTCCTTCAGTCGCACGGTGCGCTCACCGGCGGCGACGCGCGCCATCATGATCTTGAAGTTGATCGGCTTCGCGACGAAGTCGTCGACGCCCGCGTCGAACGCGACGACGAGCTGATCGTCCTCATCGCGGCCGGTCAGCATCAGGATGTGCATGTCGCGACCGATCTCGGTGCGCCGCAACTGCCGCGTGAACTCGATGCCGTCCATCTCCGGCATCTGCCAGTCGACGATCACGACGTGCGGGTTGGTCTCGAGCGCGACGCGCAGCCCCTCCACTCCGTTCGCCGCCTGCACGACGCGGAACCCATGCTTCGTCAGCGCCGCGGTGAGCACCTTGCGAACCGTCGCGTCGTCGTCCGCCACCAGGCAGGTGATCTGGCTGATCTTCTGGTGCGGCTCGGGCACCGCCGGATCGACGTTCGCCTTCGCGAGCGGCTCCGGCCGGTAGTTCTCGGCGTCGGCCGCGAGCGTCGCGAACGGCGCCGTCACCTGCGCCGGAACGCGCAGGAGCCGCGCCCATTCCGACCATTGCCCCGCGGCCGCGTCGCACGTCGCCCACAGCTTGTTCTTGTCGAGCTTGAGATCGCCGGCGAACTGCAGGAGCGTCTGCATGCGACGCATCTGCAAACTCTCGCGCTGCTCGCACAGCACTGCGGCGACGGCGGCGGCGATGCTCACCACGCGCCGCAGCGACCGGCTCGTCGCGTCGTCGTCCTCGCACGCGCGGCCGTCCGCGAGCGTCGAGATCGCCTTGCCGTAGCTCGCCGGCAGCTTCCAGTCGTCGAGGATCGCGCGGCCGAGCTCGCAGTGATCGGTGTCGAACGCCGCGCGCTCCGCGGTGATCAGCGCCTGGTCGTCTTCGCTTCCCGACGTGCGCCGCAGCACGTCCGAGTACAGCTCGGGATGGACGCACGCGAGCGCGAGGCGCCCGATGTTCGAGAGCAGCCCGCAGATGTACGCCTCCGCCGGCGGCGTCGCGCGCGTGGAGCGGGCGATCTCCTGCGCGGCGATCGCGCGGCCGAGCGAGTCGGACCAGAACCGCGGGAAGTCGAAGCTCGCGCAGTGCCCTTCGCGATACGCGGAGATCAATGAGAACCCGAGCGCGAGGTTGCGCACGGCCGAAGCGCCGAGGCGCACCACGGCGTCGCTCACCGTGCTGCACGGCTTCGCGCCGCCGGCCAGCGCCGAGTTCGCCATCCGGATGATCCGTCCCGACAGAGCGGGATCCGACTGGATCGTGCGCGAGAGATCCTCGGTGCTGTACTCCTCGTTCTGCGTGAGCTGGAGGATCTTCACGCCGACGCCGGCGGGCGAGGGGAGTCGCCCGGTCAGCTTGAGCTCCTCGATGTTCTTCTTCATGGGGATGGCGGGCCTTCGATTGCGGTCTGCGGTGTCGGGTTACGGACGGCGGATCGAACTCGCGCGGCGCGATGCCTGGCGTCAGGTCTCGCGCGCGCCGAAGAGTGCGTCGCGGGCGCGCTCGTACTCCGGGCGCAACTGCTCCGCGAGCCGCCGCGACTCGTCGACGCGCCGATTGCGTCCCGCGTGCTCGAGCGAGCGGCACAGCGCCATGAGCTGCGTCGCGCCCATGTTCCCGGCGCTCGACTTCAGGCTGTGCGCCTCGCTCGCGATCCGATCCATCGCGCCGCTGCGCGCCGACGCTTCGATCACGTCGATCCGGCCAACCGAGTCCGTGACGAAGGTGTCGACCAGCTCGTTGAACAGGTCCGGCGCGTCCGGCCCGCCCAACTCCTTCAACATCCTCACCGTGTCGGAGTCGAGGACCGGGGACGTCGACGCGCCGTCGGAAGTGCCGATGTTCATCGAGATTCCTCGCGAGTGTGGATGCCGACGGCGCACAGGCGTCGCCACGACTTTCATCGGCACGGCGCGGGGGGCAGATGAAGCCGAACCCGGACTTGACCGGCCGTTGACTTGACCTCGCGGCGCACACCGGTCGACTGGGGCGCAATCATGCTCACCGCCTACCTCTTAATGCAGGCGCTCGCCGCCCCCCCGGGAATCGACGCATCCCCCGTCCTCGAACGGGTTTCGCGGCTGCGGATCCCCGCTTCGGAGATCGTCGCGTTCGATGCAGCGACCGACCGCGCGTTCGTCACGTCGACCGACGGCGTCGTGATCGTGAAGCTCGCCGACGGACGTGGTGCGGAGATCGTCGCACGCGTCGACGCGGCGAAAGCCGCGGGCATCGCGCTGGGCGAAATCAGCCACGTGCGCGTCGACCCGCGCGGGCGCGGCGTCGCGGCGTGCACGGTGATTCCTCCGCGCCACGCGGAGGAGCCCGGCAAGGTCCTGTTCTTCGAGTCGACGACCGGCGCGACGCTCGCGGCGGTCGACGTCGGCTTCAACCCGGACTGCTGCGAGTTCTCGGCGGACGGCGCGTTCCTCGTCGTCGCGAACGAAGGCGAGCCGGAAGCCGGGACGAAGCCGGACGATCCGATGCACGATCCGCCGGGCTCCGTCTCGCGGATCGCGCTCGACGATCTCGCCGCGCCGGCCGACTTCGCGAAGCTCACGAACGATCGCGTCCGCACCGTCTCGATCCCGCGCGCGCTGATCGCGGCCGCGAAGCCGCCGCTGCGCATCCACCCGTCGCTGCGTCGGACGCCCGAGCTCGACGTCGAGCCGGAGTTCATCGCGCTCGACGGTCACACGGCGATGGTCTCGCTGCAGGAGAACGACGCGATCGGCGCCTTCGACTGCGACCGCTCCGAATGGGTCGCGCTCCATGGCCTGGGCACGATCGAGCGCACCATCGACGCATCCGACAAGGACGGCGGCGCGAAGATCGACGACGCCGTCGCGGGGCTGCCGATGCCCGATCACGTCGCGATCGTCGAGGTCACCGGGCGGCGCGTGCTCGTCACCGCGGACGAAGGCGACCACCGCGGCGCGCTCGCATTCGACGTCAACGGCATCCCGACCGGCCCGCCGCTCGCCGATCGCGCGCGGGTCGCCGACCTCGCGCGCGCCGGTCGACTCTCGCCCGCGCTCGTGAAGCGCCTCGACCTCACCGACGCCGGCGTCGGACGCCTGCGCGTCGCCGCGTTCGACGGTGACGACGACGGCGACGGCCTCATCGACCGGCTGGTGGTGCAGGGCTCGCGCGACTTCGCGACCTGGGACATCGATTCGCTCGCGCGGATCTCCGACACGGGCTCGGGCATCGAGACGACGATCGCCGCGCGCATGCCGGATCGATTCAACGCGAAGGCCGAGCGCGGCGCGCGCGCCGACGAGATGTCGACGGCGAGCGGGCCGGAGCCGGAGGGACTCGCCGTGGGACGCGCGTTCGGCCGATCGCTCGTGTTCGGCGCGGTCGAGGAGCCCGGCGCGCTCGCATTGATGGAGATCGCCGACGACGGCGCGATCCGCCTTCTCGACGTCGTGCCGCTCGCGACGGACGGCGACTTCGCGCCCGAGGGCGTCGCGTTCGTGCCGGCCCGCGCCGAGCCGCCGCGGCCCGCGCTCGTGCTCGTCGCCTGCGAAGCGTCCGGCACCTTGCTCGTGTTCGAGGTCCGTGCGCCCGCGCGCGCCGGTTGAACCGACCTCTACCTCCTCTTCATCCCCTCTTCTCGGTCAGACCCTCGACTGGCGGGCCTTCGTCCACAGGAGGATCGCCGTGAAGCGTGCACTTCTCGCCCCCGCGTTCCTGGCCATCGCATCGTTGTCCCCGATCGCGTCGGCGCAGGTGTTCATCAACGAAGTCTTCATCAACCCGCCCGGCTCGCTCGACACGAACGCCGAGTTCGTCGAGCTGCAGGGCACGCCCGGCATGAAGCTCGACGGCTTCGCGATCGCGCTGGTGAGCGGCAACTTCGCGAAGTACTACCCGCTCAACTCGATCCCGCCGCTGCCGCTGCAGCCGGAGATCGACGAGTACTTCGCCCTCGACGGCCTCGCGCTCGGCGGCAACGGCCTCCTCGTGATCGCGATCACCGGCGCTTCGAGCTACCCGACGCTCACGCCCGACACGACCTTCGAGGACTGGAACAACCTGTGGAACGGCCTCGGCGGCGGCGCCGGCAAGCTGCAGAACGACGGCTCCACCACCGTCCTCCTCATCCGCGGTCGTCCCGGTCAGACCCCGGCCGACCCGAGCGACGTGCTCGGCATGATCTGGAAGAAGGGCGCGTTCTGCGACAGCGAGCTGATCACGCCGGTGTTCGACAACGACACGTCGACGTTCGTCGATCAGTTCGGCGACGGACACCTCGATCACGGACAGCCCGACGGAATGCTCGGCACGACCGTGAACATGATCGGCGACGGTCTGGGGCTCGAGGACCAGCTCGAGATCGTCGACGAGGTCTCGTTCGAGCAGGACAGGGGCTGGGAATATGACTTCGATTCGCGCCGCGTCGACATCAACAGCCCGGTCCCGGGCCTGAAGCAGCGCACGGTGCACGCGCTGAGCGACCCGCAGGGCATCCAGCCCGACTGCATCTCGCGCGTCGACTACCGCACCAAGGGCAACGGTTGGACGCCGGCACCCGGCGCGACCGGCCAGATGGCGAACGGCAAGAACTGGCAGGACACCGCGACCGAGCAGTGGGTCCGCGGCGAGTCGGTCGGCTCGAGCCCGTTCTTCTATGACGTGACCACGAACCCGGACCCGAACTCGATCCAGCCCTATCTGACGAACGTCCCGCTCTGGCTCGCGGACGGCCAGGGCGTCGACTTCTCGTTCACGACGAACAGCTACCAGATCGCCGCCGGCCGCGTGAACGCGCTCGCGATCCCGTTCATTCCGGGTGACGTGAATCGCGACGGCGTGTGCGACGCGCAGGACATCACCAAGATCCGCGCGGTGTTCGGCAGCGACGACTTCGTCTTCAGCAACGCATCGGCGACGGCGCCCGAAGGCGACGGCGGCGACCCCGCGACGCAGACGCGTCCGTGGGACGTGAACGAGACCGGCGACAACGGCATCGAGTGCAGCGACCTGCAGTGGGCCTTGAACTTCCAGGGCAACACGAACGGCCGCATCATCGGCAAGAACTACGACGGCACCGGCCCGTCCGCGTCGGGCGTCGCGCTCAACTCGGGCTCCGGCGTCAACGTCGCGATGACGACGGCCGTCACGACGAACTGCGGCCGCCCGCTCTCGGCGATCCGCGTCGGCGACGCGGTCGAGGTGCTCGTGAAGGCGCAGGTGAACCTCGGCGCGAACATCACCGCGGGCCAGCAGAACGGCGTCATGCAGTTCATCCAGGACCTCGCGATCAGCACGGGCAACGTGCTCAAGGTCGAGTCGATCGACCGGCGCGGTCCGTTCGACGCGATCAACGCGAACACGACGCTCCTGAACGGCTCGGGCGGCGACCTCGGCGCGTTGTCGATCGACGGCTACACGACCGACTTCACGCGCGGCATCTCCGGCGCGGTCGATCTGTACCGCGTCACGCTGCGCGCGATCGGCGCCGGCTCCGCGAACGTCACGCTCTCGGCCGCGACCGAGACGCGCTACGCGGCGTCGACGCCGCGCGGCGTGAAGGTCGGCCACACGGCGTCGAACGGCGACCCCGCGACGTCGACCTACCCGGCCCCGATCGCGATCACGGTCGTGCCGTTCACCGGCGACGGTTACCTCAAGCCCTACGGCACGGCGTCGACCGGACTCGGCGGTTACAAGCCGATCCTGCGCGGCTCCGGCTGCGCGGTCCCCGGCGGCTCGATCACGCTGCGCTTCGAGCGGTCGACCGGCGGCCTGGTGCCGTTCGTGTTCTTCGGCCTCGGTCACGGCGTCGCGAACGTCAACGTGAACACGTCGATGCAGGTGCTCCCGCTCCTGTTCCCGACGCCGCTCACGTTCGGCACGCTCGCCCCGGCCGGCGCGGGCAACGGTGAGCTCATCGTCGCCGGCCTCCCGATCCCGCCGTCGGCGCCGGTCGGGTTCCTCGTCACGGCTCAGGCGTTCTACGCCGACGTCTCGGTCACCTCGTCCAACCCGCTCGACATCTACATCGGACTCTGACACCCGGAGCGTCGAACGGTTCTCGCGAAGGCCCCTCGCCGCCGCCGCGGTGAGGGGCCTTCTTCGTTCATCGACCGCCGTCCGACT
Source organism: uncultured Phycisphaeraceae bacterium (assembly GCA_964493525.1). Classification (GTDB taxonomy): domain Bacteria; phylum Planctomycetota; class B15-G4; order B15-G4; family JADJEK01; genus CAZBOK01. The sequence continues at coordinate 17,867 of CAZBOK010000010.1, forward strand.
TCTCGCCCGGCGTCGTCGGGAACGCGGCCGCGATCTTCTCGAGCATCTCGTGCAGCTCCGACTGCGGGTGCCACGCGCCGCGCAGCACGACGCCCGCGCTGCGCGCCGCGTTCTTCACATCGGCGAGCGGGTTCGCGTCGAGCAGCACGAGGTCCGCGACGCGGCCCTCCGCGATCGTCCCCCACTCCTGCTCGGCATGCATGAACTTCGCCGCGTCCGACGTCGCGGCCTTCAACGCCTCGAACGGCGTGCATCCCGCGGCGACGAAGTTCGCGAGCTCCTCGTGCAGGGACCAGCCCGCGACGACGTACGGGTTGCCCATGTCGGTTCCCGCGAGGAGCGGCGCGCCGGCCGCATGGAACAGCGAGAGTGCGTGCAGACGGTCCGCGTCCGCCGCGTGCGATGCCGCGAGCACCTCGTCCGGCATCTTCGCGAGGTACATCATCGGCGACGACCAGTACCACTTGATCTGCGGGTCGACGTAGCGCATCTCCGGCCGCGCCAGCAGATCGTCCGCGTCCTTGCCCTTCGCCCACTTCTGCATGACGACGATCGTCGGGCAGTTCCACGCGCCATGCGCCGCGCACGACTTCGCGACCGCGGTGATCTTCGCGTCGTCGACGTGCTTCCACGCGATCGATTCGTTCTGGAACGCGCCCGCGTCCTTCACCGGCGAGTCGCCGGTCTGACAGCACGCGACGAGACCCGTGAAGTGCTCGATCGATTCCTGCCCGACCTCGATCGCGTGCTCGATCGTGACCGCCGGCGGCACGTGCCCCATCATGCGCATCCCGTGCTTCTTCCCCGCGGCGGCGAGCGCGTCGAACGCGTCGGCGGACAGTTTCGAGTAGCACTTGAGGAAGTCGTACCCCGCTTCCTGCTGCTCGACGACGACGTCATCCGCGTCGGCCGGATCGGTGAGCACCGCACTGCCCGGCCACACCGGCGGGCTGCCGTCGATGATCGGCCCGGCGGTGTAGATGCGCGGGCCGAACCTCGTGCCGGCCGCGATCGCGTCGCGCCACTCGACGTGCATCGGCGAGCCGAACATGTTGCGCACCGTCGTGACGCCGTTCGCGACGAACAGCGTGAGGTCGCTCTCCACCCACGCGTGGACGTGCATGTCGGCGAGGCCGGGCAGAAGCCACTTGCCGGCGCCGTCGATCACCTGCGCGCCGGGTTCGATCGTGACGTCGACTGACGGCGCGACGCGCGTGATGCGTCCGTCGACGATGACGACCGTGCGGTCGTCGAGAACCGTCTCACGATCCATCGGCACGACGCGGACGTGCGTGATCACGAGCGGCGGCGCGGCGAGCACGCCGGACAAGAGCAGGGTGGTCGCGAGGAGCATCCGTCGTTCTCCAAGACCGATGAGCCGGTCGCGAGGAGCTTGCGGTGCACGCGCCATGCGGTCAACGGCCCGCGATCCCTACCATCGTGCGCGTGAACGCTCCGACGCCCGTCCAACTGCCCGGCCAACCGCGGGGCGACGCGCTCGCAGCGATCCCCGAGCGACTCGGCGATTTCCGCCTGATCGAGAAACTCGGCGGCGGCGGGATGGGCGTCGTCTACGTCGCCGAGCAGGTGTCCCTGCGCCGAACCGTCGCGCTCAAGCTGATCCGCCCCGAGAACCTGTGGTTCGAAGGTGCACGCGAGCGCTTCCGCCGCGAAGCGGAGGCGGTCGCGAAGCTGCAGCACCCGGGAATCGTCCCGGTGCTCACCTTCGGGGAAGAGGCCGGGATCCCCTACTTCGCGATGGAGCGCGTCGCGGGACTGACTCTCGGCGAAGTCCTCGCGAAGCTCGCGGGGCGCGACCCGGCGAAGCTGACCGGCGCCGACCTGCGCGCGCTCGTCGCGACCGGCGCCGACGCATCGAACGACTCCGCGTTCGCGGGCACCTGGGTGCAGGTCTGCCTGCGGCTGGCGCGGCAGGTCGCCGAGGCGCTCGATCACGCGCATCGCCGCGGCGTGATCCACCGCGACGTGAAGCCGTCGAACGTGATGGTGACGTCGGACGGCCGAGCGCTCCTGTTCGACTTCGGCGTGTCGACCAACGCGAACGCGAGCGCCGCGGGGGACGCCGCGCGGCTCACGCGATCCGGATCGTTCGTCGGTTCGCTGCCGTACTCGCCGCCCGAGCAGGTGCGCGGCGATCGCGATGCGGTGTCGCCGGCGACGGACGTCTACGCGCTCGGCGTCGCGCTCTACGAGCTGCTCACGCTCGACGCGCCGTTCCGCGGCGACACGATCGACCGACTGCAGCGCGAGATCGTCGACGGCCGCCCGCGGCCGCCGCGCGAGTTGAACTCCGGTCTGCCGTGGGATGCGGAGACCGTGTGCCTCACGGCGATGGAGGCCGACCGGCGCCGGCGGTACGCGTCGGCGGCGGAGTTCGCGCAGGACCTCGGCAACGTGCTCGAGCTGCGCCCGATCGCTGCGAAGCGACCGTCGGTCGCGTTGCGCGCGCGCCGCTGGGTGCAGCGCCATCCGACGCTGTCGACCGCCGCGGTCGCGGCCGTGCTGCTCTTGATCGTCGGCCCGTCGGTGGCGTGGGTGAAGATCCGCGCCGAACGCGACGTCGCCGCCGCCGAACGCGACCGCGCCGACGGGGAGCGCGACCGCGCCGCGAAGGAGGCGAACGTCGCGAAGAGCGTGACCGAGTTCTTCGTCTCCGCGTTGCGCGGCGCCGACCCGAGCCGCGGCGAGGGCGACCTCACGATGCGCGAGTTCCTGCGGCGGATCCGTGACGAGATCCCGAGCAAGATCCTCGAGCCGAAGTCGCGGGCGGTCCTGCTCTCGCACATGGGAGACATCTCGCTCGAGCTCGGCGACGTGCAGGCCGCGCAACGGCTGCTCGACGAAGCGCTCGCGCTGCATCTCGCGGAATACGGCGAGGCGTCGCAGGAGACCGCGACGGTGCACATCCTGTCGGCCAAGGCGGCGATCGCGCTCGGGAAGATCGACGTCGCGGCGGCGCAAGCGAACGCGGCGATCGCGTCGTCGAACGCGGCCGCGAACCAGGACGAGTCGATGATCGCGACCGCGGAGAGCGTGCTCGGCAGTGCGCATCTCATGGCCGGCCGGTTCGGCGACGCCGAAGCCGCGTTCCGCCGCGCGGCGGACCGACAGCGCAAGCTCGCGGACTCGAGAGGCGTGCTCTCGTCTCTCGGCGCGCTCGCGACGGCGCTGCTCTACGACGGCAACGTGAAGGACGCGGAGGTCGCGTGCCGCGAGGCGCTCGCGCTGGAAGCGGCGGATCCGAGCCACCCGCCGGGACTCGAAGGCGCCAGCGTCCGCAACACGCTCGCGATGATCCGCAAGGAGATGCACGACCTCGACGAAGCCGAGCGCCTCTACGGCGAATCCGCCGCCGTCTATCGCCGGCTCGGCCTCGAACGGCACCCGGACCTCGGCACGATCCTGAACAACCAGGCGATCGTGATGGAGGAACGCGGCGACCTCAACGGCGCGACGCCGCTGTTCGAGAACGCGCTCGCGATCTCGCGCGGCGACGGTCCGGCGACCGCGGCCTCCGCGATGATCGAGATGGAGCTCGCGCGCAATCTCTCGCGCTGCAAGCGCGAAGCGGACGCCGAGCCGCACTTCCGCGCCTCACTCGAAGCGATGCGCGCGGCGCAGGGCTCCGACCCGTACTACCGGGCGATCTGCGCGCGGCTGTTCGGCGAGCTGCTGGTCGGCAAGGAGCGTCCCGCGGAGGCGCATCCGCTCTTCGTAGAATCCCTCGAGGCGTATCAGGCGTCGGGGCGGAACGAGCCCGGCGTCGCCGAACGCCTTCGACACATGATCGAGCAGACGGCGGGAAACTGACCCGCGTCGCGCGCATCGGAGGAGTGAATGGCGTCCATGCCGAAGGTCCTCGCGTTCGCCGGTTCGGCGCGACGCGACTCCTGGAACAAGAAGGCGCTTGCCATCGCGGTCGCCGCCGCGCGCGGCAAGGGCGCCGACGTGACGGTCGTCGACTTCGCGGAGTTGCCGCTGCCGCTCTACGACGGCGATCTCGAGGACGCGCACGGCCTGCCCGAGAACGTGAAGCGCTGGAAGCAGCTCCTGCTCTCCCACGACGCGCTCCTGATCTCGGCTCCCGAATACAACAGCTCGATCACGCCCCTCCTCAAGAACGCGATCGACTGGGCGTCGCGGCCCGCGCCGAACGAAGCGCCGCTCGGTTGCTTCAAGGGGAAGGTCGCCGGCCTGATCGCGGCGTCCCCCGGCGCGCTCGGCGGCTTGCGCGGACTCGTCATCATGCGATCGCTCCTCGGCAACATCGGCGTGCTCGTGCTCCCGGAACAGCACGCGCTCGCGAAGGCGCACGAAGCGTTCGACGCGAACGGGAAGCTCGTCGACCCGAAGCAGCAGGAGTCGATCGCGCGCGTCGCGGAGCGCCTGGTCGACGTGTCCGCGCGCATGAAGAACTGAGCGCGATCCGCGGCGCCAGCGCGCCGCGCGCGATTCGTCAGCGATTCCCCGCCGGCGTGACGCTCGTCTCCGTCGTCGGCAGCGGCGGCATCGGCCGGCCCGCGGGCATCGCCGTCCCGGTCATCGTCCCCGGTTGCGCGACGTGCAGCATCGAGAGCACCGTCGCCGCGACGTCTTCGGCGCTCGGACGTTCGCGCGCGCCGGTCGCGACCCGCGTCGTCGCGAAGATGCCCGGCGAGCCGGCGATGGCGCCCCTCACTTCCGTGAGCCCGTAGGGCGACCACACGATCAGCTTCGCGTCGGGTCCGAGCTCGCCGCTGTCGACCGCGATGATCGCCGCGCCGATCAGTCGATCGAGCGACGCGAGCGCGGATTCGACCAGCTTCTCGCGCACGACGCGCCGGCCGAGGTACGTGACCTCCTGCTTCGCCGCGGCGGCGTCGCCCTTCCCGATCCGCACCGCATGCTCCGCGACCGGGATCCAGTGCAGGAGCAGCTCCCAGTCGCCGCGAACGCACTCGTTCTCGAACAGGCGGCGCTCGTCCACGAACTCGGCCTCGAGCGCGGCGGCGATGTCGCGGCCGTCGAGCAGTCCGTCCGCGAGCGCGCCGTACGGGAACTCGTCGTCGACGCGCGGCAGCGGACCGTTCCTGCGCTCGATCTCCGGCGCGAGCTCGGGCGGGGTCGAGAGCGGCAGCCACGCGAGCGGTTGCGCCGGCGCGAACTCCGGCGGCTCGACGTAGAGAGACAGTTGCGGCGCGCCCGTCGGTCGCAGGTAGACGCGCGCGCGCCCGAACACCGAGACACCCGACGCCACCTTGAAGCGCATCGTCAGCGGCAACGACCAGCGACCCGCCGCCACGTCGAGCGTCGTGTCGCCGGTCGAGACCCGCGCGCGCGCGCGATCCTTCGACGCGCGGACGTCGAGCGTGCAGGTGGCGCGCTCGTCGGAGTCGAAGCGCTTCGGCCCCGCGATCGGAACGAGGAACGTGTCCTCGGAACGGTCGCGCGTCGTGGGCGCGACGTGCAGCACGACGCCTCCGTGCGGCGTCGTGGCGCGCTCTTCCGCCGACGGATCCTCGATCGCGAACGTCCATTGCGCCGCGCCGAAGCGACGCATCGAGAGGTCGGGCAGCGCGCCGGAGCCGAGCGCGCGCGTCCGCTCGCCGCCGTACTCGGGGAAGCCGATCGGCCAGCGCAGCACGAGCGTGCGCAGCTTCATCTCTTCGAGTCGCTCGATCAGCGTCGGTCGCGCGAGCTTCGAGCCGATCACGGCGAGAGTGGCGGGGTACGCCTCCGGAGCGCCGTGCGGGAAGAGGTCCTTGAGCAGCGCGTCCTCGACGCGGAATCCGACGTCGTCCTCGGCGGTGATGCCGCGTGCGGTCGGGTCGGCGCCGAGGAGGAAGCGCGCCCCCGCGGACGGGCCGGTCGGCGGATCGGAGAGCGCGGCCCGCACGAGCGTCGCCTCGGTGCGCAGGTGTCGGAGGTTCGGGAGGTACCCGGCCTCCATCCCGTGCTCGACGTCTCCCGCGTCGAGGCCGGGACACGCGAGCACGATCACCTTCGCACCGACCGGACTCTCGCCCGACTCGCGCGGCGGCGCGGGCACCGGCGGCAGCGGCGCGTCGGGGCGCGTGCCCTGCTCGAATCGTCCCGCCTTCTCGGAGACGGTGTCGCACGCCGGCGCGACGAGCGTCAGCAGAGCAAGTAGCGGAGACAGCGTTCGCGGGTGCATGGTCGAACCCGCGATTGAAGAGAGTCGCGCGGGAAGCCGCAACGGAGCGCGACGCGGCTGACACGTTGGTCTTGTCCTTGCCGGCGCCGCGCATGCTGACGTGGGACTTCCCTTGGATCCGCACGTTGCCCTCATGCTGCCCCGGCGCGAGCAGGATCACGTCGCCGTGATTCGCGAACTCGATCGCACCCGCGATCGTCGCGTATTGCACGCGGCACGTGCAGCGTCTTGGAGAACGCTGGCGCTGCGAGCGCGAGGAATCAAAGCGCGGTGAAGGACGCCCGAATCGGTCTTTCGTTCACGGCAGATCCTCGACGGTCCCGAAGTCGTTGTTCTTCGCGATCGTGTTCGTCTGCAGGTCGCAGAGCAGGTCGGACAGCGTACTGCCGCGCGCGGAGTTGTGCTTGAGCGTGTTGCCCGTGCTGATGATCTCGAAGCCGTGCTCGCTCGCCTTGCTCACCGCGTTGCCGTTCAACACGGTGGCATCCTGCGCGACCTTGAAGCCGTCGGCTTTCGGACGGACGACGCGGTTGCCGGCCAACACGCACCCGGGCGACCCCGCGCTCACGAACACGCCGTGCACTCCCGGCGCGGTGATGCGGTTCGCGCGCAGTGCGATGTCGGCGCCGGCCACCACGATGCCGTCGCCGACCGCGTCGACGATCACGTTCCGCGCGACGAGCGCGTCGGCGCCGTGCACGGACAGCGCGTTGTTGGTCGCGCCTTCGATCCGGTTGCGCTCGAGGATCGCGTTTTGAAGGGCGCACTCGATGCCCACCTGCAGGTCCGACAAGCGATTCGAGCGGACCTCGGCGCCCAGCCCGGTGAGCAGATCGAACCCGTAGATGCCGGGCCCGCGAACGCGATTCCCGGTCAGCAGCGCGAAGTGGTTGCCGTCGACGACGATCGCCGCGCCGTCGACGTCATCGAACACGTTGCGCGTGATCCGCGCCTCACCGACGACGTCGCCCGCGGAGACCGACACCGCGGCGCCGCCGTGGATGCGCTTGAAGCGATTGCGATCGAGAACGATGCCGTTCGCGTGCAGGTCGATCGCGAAGCCCGTCAGGTCCTGGAAGGTGCAGCGCGAGATCTTGACCTGGCCGCCGATCTCGAAGCTCGCGAACCCGAGCCGCAGCGGCGTGGTCTGCATGTCGAGGAACGCGACGCGGGTGAACTCGAGATCTTCGCAGTTCGACGCCTCGATCGGTCCCGGTGCGGATCCCACGCCGGTGCCGCGGATGCGGACGTCGCGCACCGCGATCTTCCGGGAGTTCGTCAGGTAGATCGCGAACGACGACCCGCCTTCGATCGTCAGCCCCGAGATCGAGATGTCGGTGCACTTGAAGACGTCGAACACGGTCGGCGGCATCGCCGACAGGTTCTCCGACTCGACGACGAACGTGTTCTTGGGGCCCGCGCCGCGGATCGAAACTCCTTCGAGGTTCGACAGGTGGGCGCGCACGACGTGATGCCCGGCGGCGAGGCGGATCACGTCGCCCTTCTGCACGACGTCGAGCGCATCCTCCACGGTGGGGAATTGCTGCGGCACCTTGAGCGTCTTGCCGAACGCGGGTCCCGCGAGTGCGAGCAGCGCGATGGAGGTGAGTCGTCGAAGCATTGCGGTTCTCCTTCGATGTCGACGACCGCGCGGTGATCGCGCGCCGCCGGCCGTGAATGCAGATCAGGGCAGGTCGTTGACCGTGCCGAAGTGGTTGCTCTTCGCGACTGAGTTCGACTGCAGGTCGCACTGGAGGTCGAACGTCGCGCTGCCGTGCGCGGAGTTCTCCTGCAGCACGTTCGCGTTGCTCACGATCTGGAAGCCGATCGTCGCCGACTTGCGCACCGCGTTCCCGATCAGGTCGCACTCCGGCGCCTCGACGTAGATGCCGTAGGCCTTCGACCGCGCGACGTGGTTCCTCTCGAGCACCGACGCCTCACCCGTCGATTCGATCACGATGCCGCCGTCCAGCGGATCGGACGTGCGATTGGCGACCAGGACGGATAGCGGCGCGGCGCTGAGGATCCCGAACTCGCAGCGCGTGATCGCGTTGTGCGTCGCTCGCGATCCCTCACCGGACAGCGAGATGCCGTCTTCGACGACGTCCTGGATCCGATTGCGGTCGACGCGCGCGCCGGCGACCTCGACCGAGATGCCGCCTCCGGCGTCCGCGATCTCGTTGTCGCGCACGCGCAGTGAACCGGAGCTCTGGACGACGATCGCGTACCCGTCGAGGTCGCGGAGCCGGTTGTTCTCGATGATCGTGTCGTGGCCCGATTCGACGCGGATCGCGAACTCGGTGCCGTGCGCGATCGAGTTGTGCGCGACGTGGAGCTGGCCCGGCGTGGTGACGGCGTCGACGCGGACGGCGACGAGATCGACGCGCTGGAACCGGTTGCGCTCGACCTCGAGCGACTCGCAGTTCGCGAGGATGCCGGCGCCATGCACGTCCGTGAACCGACAGTCCGTCACCCGCACCTTCCCGTGCACCTGCTGTGCGTCCGCGATCCCGCCGATCAGCAGGGCCGCCTCCGCGGTGATGCCGCGGAACTGGAGGTTCTCGAAGCGCAGGTCGGATCCCGACACGACCCGGATGCCACCCGGGTTCGCGAGCGCGTCGCCTTCGACGCGGCAGTCGGAAACCGTCACGCCGTCGCAGCGGTCGAGGAACAGCGCCGACCCCGCCAGCTTGGAGAACGTCACGTGCGACACCTTCACGTGCGCGCATTGCGTCAGACCGAGGATCGACGACTGCATGAACGCCTCGGCGCGGACGAGGGTCACGCGCCGCTCGTCGGCGCCACGCAGCGTGAGGTGCTCCTTTTGCGAGATCAGGAACGGCCCGACGTACTCGCCCGGCGCGAGGAGGATCACGTCGCCGGGGCCGGCGGCCGCGACCGCGTCCGGGATCGTGGCGAACTTCGACGGAACCCGCAGCGTCTTGGCCGAAGCGGAGCCGGCGGCGAACAGGAGAACGGGCAGGATCGCGGTCAAAGTGCGCATGACGGACCTCCTCGAGGATGAACGTCCTCGCGCACGCCGCGCCGCCCTTCGGCCGCGAAATCCGGATCAGGGCACGTCTTCGACCGTGCCGAAGTGGTTGTTCCCCTTCACGGTATTCGCCTGCAGATCGCAGTGGAGGTCGGACGCGGCGCTGCCGTGGGCCGAGTTGCGCATCAGCTCGTTGCCCGTGCCGGAGACCTCGAACCCGTGGTTCTGCGAGCCGCGGACCGTGTTGTCGGTGAGCACGCAGCCGTTCGCGCGCAGGTCGACGCCGTTGTTGCCCGGCTTGTCGATCCGGTTCCCGTCGAGCGTGCATTCGTCGCTGCCGGGCTGGACGAGGATGCCGATGTCGGTCGGCGCTCGGATCCGGTTGTTCCGGTAGATGGTGCGCTGGTTGTAGGTCTCCGTCGCGAGCGACATGCAGTCGAGGAGCGCGTTGCGCGAGACCAGAGAATCGGCGCCGCCGACGATGATGCCGACGTTGCCGGAGCGCACGATCTTGTTCTGATCGATGACCGCGTCGTGGTCGTCGACCTCGATGCCGATGCCGACGGTGTCCGCCATGCGGTTCTTGCGCACGGTCGCGGCCCGCGAGTGATTCACGTTGATCGCGTACGTGGTGCCGCGGACGAACCGGTTCGCCTCGATCGACACCGTCACCTGGAAGTCGTTGACGAGGATCGCGGCCATCTGGCAGTCGACGAACCGGTTGCGGCGGATGCGCGCGTTCCCGAGATAGTGGCCGTCCTTCAGCAACAGCGCGTCGCCGGCGACGCGGGTGAAGCGGTTGTTCTCCGCCCGCACGTCGGGGGCGAAGATCGTGAGCGCGGCGCCGCCGATGTCCTCGAACCGGCATCGCGAGACTTCGACCGGTCCGGTCAACGCATCCGTCATCGATCCGAGGATCGCGGCCGGGCCGACGATCCCGCTGAACACGACGCGCTCGAGCCGCACGCCGTCGCACACGTCCATGACGAGCGGTCCCGGCCCCGCCGCGCCTGCACCCGACACGCGGACGTTCGACACGACGGCGTCGTGGACGAGCTGGCACCAGATCGAACGGTCCGCCTTCCCGTCGACGGTCAGGTTCTCGATGCGG
>CAZBOK010000011.1:0-27821 GCA_964493525.1 uncultured Phycisphaeraceae bacterium
CGCGCGCGCGCTTCGGCGACGTCGACGACGACGGCGCGCCGGAGCTGCTGGTCGGCACGGGCGGCATGTACCCCGACGATCGATTCGCCGCGGTCGTGTTCCAGGAGCCGACGCCGGCGGCGCACCGGCTGGCGGTCGATCTGCGCGGCGCGGGCGCGAATCGGTTCGCGGTCGGCGCGCGGATCACGGCGCACGTCGAGGAGGACGGCAAACCGCGCGACGTGCACGCGTGGGTCGGCGTCGACGGGAGCCACTCCGCGTCGAGCCTGAGGCGCACGCTCGGACTCGGCGCCGCGAATCGCATCGTGTCGGTCGACGTGCGTTGGCCCGGGCGCGGCGCCGACGGCCAGCCGATCGTGACGACGCTGCGCGACGTGCCGCTCGACGCGGCGATCGTCGTCACGCAGGGAACGGAAGGGTTCGCGACGCGGAAGTCGCACGCGCGTTGACGCGCGTCACTCGATCTCGAGCCAGACCGCCTTCAGGTACTCGGTCTCCGGGACCGCCGGATCGACCGGATGATCGGCGGCGGCGCCCGTCCGCGCGAGCACGCGCACGCGGCGCGCGGCGTGACGGACGCGGCCTTCGGCATCGGGCGGCAGCGCGGCGCCGGCCTGGCGCGATGCGGAGTAGATCAGCTTCATGAACTCGGACTCGGCGAGCAGACCGGCGCACGAGCAGGTGAGCAGGAGCCCGCCCGGACGCACGAGCTGCATCGCGAGGCGGTTCAGGTCGAAGTGCTTGCGCGTCCCTTCTTCGATCTCGGTGCGGCCGCGGATCAGCTTCGGCGGGTCGAGCACGACGACGTCGTAGCGGACGCCGTGCTGCAGGCGGTCGCGCATGTACGTGAACGCGTCGGCCTGCACGAAGTCGATGCGCACCTGGTTCAGGTTCGCGTTCTCGCGCGCGAGCGCGAGCGGCGCCGCGTCGAGGTCGACGCCGGTCACCTCGCGCGCCTTGCCGAGCGCCTTCGCCTGCACCGAGAAGCCGCCGCTGTAGCAGCAGAGGTCGAGGACCGTCTTGCCGGCGCAGAGCTCCGCGAGCCGACGGCGGTTGTCGCGTTGATCGCAGAAGAACCCGGTCTTGTGGCCGCCCTCGAAGCGCACGCGGAAGCGCGTCCCGAACTCGCGGATCGTGACCGAGTCGGGAAGCGACGGCGACGTCGACGCGTCCGGCTCGAGGCCCTCCTGCGACACGAACTGCGGGCTCGGGCGCAGCACGTGGTGTTTGGTTCCGAGCATCGGCGCGAGGCGCGCGAGCAGCGCTTCGCCGCGGACGAACATCCCGAGGCTGAACGCCTCGGCGGAGAGCACGTCGCCGAAGCGGTCGATCACGAGCCCCGACAGACCGTCGGACTCCGCGTGCACGACGCGCCACGCGTCGGTCGTCTCGTCGAGACGCAGCAGGTCCTTGCGGAGCTGGACCGCGCGCGTGAGGCACGCATCCCAGAACGCCTCGTCGGGCGGCGTGTCGCCGTGCCGGACGACGCGCACGGTGATCTCGCTCTTCGGGTTGTACAGGCCGAAGCCGAGCAGCCGCTCGCCGCTGCCGTCGGGCGCGTACACCGCGACGAGGTCGCCCGGGCGCGCGCCGCGTTCGACGTCGTCGATCCGCTTGCGGTAGATGAGCGGGTAGCGCGTCGCGCTCTTCAGGCGGACGGCGGGGAGCGTCGCGCCGCGCGGCAATGCGAGCGGCCGCTGCGAGGTGCGTTCCCCGGTCACCGCTTGATCACGAGCACCGTCTGCACGGAGTCGGCCGTGATCGCCAGTTCGGCGGTGAACGTCACGACGGCGTTCGACGGCTTCACGCGGAACGCGCGCACCTTGCCGTCTTCGTTCGACGCGACCGCGAGGAACTTGCCGTTCGCCTTGAGCGCGAGCGCGTCGATGCTCCCCATGCCGAGATCCTGCGCGTTGTTGAACGGCTGCACGTTGCCGTGCGTGGTGATGCGGAAGCCCTGCGCGTCGAGCGAGTTCGCCGTGACGTCGCGCCATGCGAACGAGACGAAGTTCTTCGCGAGCGCGAGCCCGCCGTTGCTCGTGAGCGCGATCGCCGTCGCGCCCGGCGCGACGAGAGTCAGATCACCGGTCGAGCCTTTCACCTTGTAGCTGAGAATCTGTCCGCTGAGACCGGACGTGAACACGAACCGGCCGGTCGGCTCGAACCAGCAGTGATCGCACTGCGTGATCGGGAGCGTCTGCGCGCCGGTGGGGGATTCGGTGAGCGTGCCGTCCTTCGCGATCTTGAACGACGAGATCGTGTTCGCCGTCGCGTTCACGACGCACAGCGTGTCCTTCCGGTTGTCGAGTCCGGTGGGGCCGTTGCCCGTCGCGAACGGAGAGCCGACCAGCTCGACGAGGTCGCCGCTCGACTTGTCCGACTCGAACGCGTGGACGTTGTTGTTGGTGAAGTCGGTCACGTACACGAAGACGCGCTTCTTGCGTTCGAGCACGGTGATGCCGCGCGCCGAGCCGACGGTCGTCAGGAACGGAGCGGTCGGATGCTGCACGAGCGTCCCGTTTGCGAGCATGTCCATCACGTTGATGCCGTCGTCGTGCGCGAGGAAGAGCTGCCGGCGTTTGCCCGAGAACGCCATCGTCTGCGAGAGCTGCGTCGCCGGGTTGCCGGGGCCGCCGACGTTGAACGGGGAGTTCACGACGGGCGTCAGCACGCCGAGCGAGTTGACGGACATCACCGCGACGGTGGGGGTTCCGGAGCGGTCGTGCACGAGCACGAACGTGTTCTTCGCGAGCGATTGGGAAGCGAGGCACAGCGCGAGAGCGGCGGCGGCCGTGACAGCGGGACGGAACAAGGTTCTTCTCCGAGGGGCTTCGCGATCCGGGGCGGGAAGAACCGCGGGGTCGGGTTCAACCGCCAGGTCGGATCGAGGTTCCACGAGCGCGGGCATGTTAGTGGTCGTCCACGAGCCGGTCACGCGCGAGCGCGGTGGTGGACGCGAGAACGACGGCGGCCCGGCTCCCGCGAGTCGCGAGAGCCGGGCCGCGTCGATCGGACGGGAGTCAGCCGATCACGGGATGTGCATCTGGAGCCCGTTGCTGGCCGAGTACATGCCGTTCGCCGCGCCGGTGTCGGTGCCGAAGAACTGCATGTAGAGGTCGAACGCGGCGAGACCGACCGGCAACGTCGCCGGCAGCGTGACCGCGCCGGAGCCGTTCAGCGTCAGCGGGATGCCGCCGCCGTAGAACGTGCCGCCGACGAGGAGCGTGCAGCCCGCGGTCGGGATCGACGCGGTCGCCGAGGTCAGGAACATGATTCCCGAGCCGCCGACCTTGCCGTTCGAGATCGCGACCGACACGTTCTGACCGGACGCCGGCGTGCCGGTGCCGTTCAGGAGCGGGATGAGTCCGCCGGTGCCGGGGCAACCCGTGCCGTAGGCCGCGAAGAAGCCGGCCGGGGCGGGATCGACCTTGTACACGCGCACGTCGTCGATGTTCCAGCCGCCGTACTCGAGGCCGCCGTCCGACGTCAGACGCCACTTGAACTGCACCGCCGCCTGACCCGCCGCCTGCGCGGTCACGTTGAAGTCCTGCAGCGACCACGCGGTGTCGAGCGTCGCCGGGCCGACGGGGTTCGTGTAGATGACCGTGTTGTTGACGAGGACGCGCGCCTGATCGAACGTCGCTTCCTCGACCGCGAGCCAGCGGCGGAACTGCAGGCGCACGGAGGTCTGCGCCGAGTAGTTCAGCGTCGGCGACCGCAATTCACCGGACGACGAGGGCTCGTACATGCCGTCCGTCGCCGCGAGCGAGAGGTCGGTGCCCCAGACGTTGTTCGGCGAGAACGCCGCGTGCGGGTCCGTGGACGCAGCGGAGCCGGCCGGGTTGCCGCGCTGCCACTGGTCGCCGTTCGTGCCCGAGAGGTTCGCGTGCGTCCAGCTCTCGTCGGTGCCGCCGTCGAACGTCCAGCTGTTCAGCACGGTGACCTGGCCGACGTGGTAGATGCGGACGTTCTCGGGAGCGCCGGCCGGGCCGACCGCGTGGCCGCCCGTCGAGCTCGTCGCGTCGATGTACCACTTGACGGTGTTCGGCGAGGCGAGGCCCGGGATCACGCCCTGGTACTGGTTCGGGTTGCCCGTCGGCGTCATCGTGACGTTCGAGAAGGCGCCGCCCGTCGAGTACTTGAGCGTGGCCGTCGACACCGAGCCGACGATCGCGACGATGTTCGCCGTGACGCCGACCGCTGCGAGGTGACCGACCGCCGAGTTGTCGGCGGGGCCGCCGATGCTCGAGATCGTCAGGTCGGGGAAGCCCGGCCAGTTGTAGTCCTTGAAGCCCGCGTTGATGTCGCCGAAGTGCGGCGTGAGGTCGCTCATGTCGGCGTTGTCGTCGTCGAGAGCGAGCCAGTGATCCTCAATGACGTTGAGGATCGCGCCGTCGTTGTAGGTCTGCATCCAGCCGAGGAAGAGCGCGGTGGCGAGCAAACCGCCGGGGCCTGCGCCGAGCGTCGTCTCGAGGCGGCTGCGGACCGCCCAGTTCGCGCTGCCCATCACCTGACCTTCGTTGTGCACTTCGCCGCCGTGGCAGGACTCGTCGCCGTCGGTCGGGCACTTCTTGACCGCGACCTGGGTGCCGGAGCGCAGGCAGCCGACGCCGTCGAGGTCCGTGAGGCAGCTGTCGTCGTTGAAGTGGTAGGCGAAGCCGTCCGCGTTGCCTTCGTGGAAGGCGCCGGTGACCGCGCCGTTGTACTGCTCGTTCGCCCAGTGCCCGGTTTCGTGCAGGACGACGTCGCTGTAGGCGGTGTTCACGCAGCCGCCGCCCGACGAATAGAAGTTGACCGACGAGCCGTCGTAGAACGCGTTGCAGGTCGACGCGAGGTTCGCGTTCGCCAGCGTCTGGAAGTCCATCGTCGTGTCGGACGGATCGTTCGCCTTGATCGAGTCGCGGAAATAGGTGAGCCAGTGGTAGCAGGCGACTTCCGCGCTGGTGGCTTCGGCCTTCGTCGGGTTGAACGTGATGTTCACCGGCGTGCCGGACGTCGCGCCCGCCTGCGTGAAGGACGCCGACGCGCCCGAGTTGTTCACGACGCGCGCGAAGGTGCCGGCGAGCTCGAAGTAGAGCGTGATCGGACCGTTCTGCGGGATGCTGTAGTTACCGGACGCGTCGGTCGTCGCGAGGATCGCGCCGGCCGCGTTGTTCTGGCGGACGCGCAGGTTCTTCAGCGCCGGCGTCTCCTGATTGCTGACGGTGTTCGGCTCCTGTCCCGTGTTCGTGTTGCCGGAGACGTTGCCGGTGATCACCGCGTGTGCCGTGCGCTCGACCTTGAAGACCGTCAGGTCGCCTTCCGCCGAGACGTAGACGCGCGCCTGGTACGGCACGCCGTCGGCGTCGGCAAGACCCGGGTTCTTCAGCTCGATCACGTACGCGAGGGCGGCGCCGCGCTCGACCAGCGGGTTCTTCAGACCGAAGAACGGCGACGGGCCGACGATGCAGGGCGTCACGTCGCCGACGTACGCCGGAGCGACGCCGTACGCGGCGGTGTAGGCCGCTTCCGCCGCGGCGATCGCCGAGGAGGTGTTCGACTGCGGCAGGAGGCTCACGCCCGCGGCGCCCGGGATGCCGGTGGTGTCGAGCGCGGAGATGTCGCCCGACTTCGCGTCGAAGAGAACGCTCACCGAGCCGTTGAAGACGTCGATGCCGTCGACGGCCTGGTGGAAGGTGACCGCGACCTTGTCGCTGCTGCCGAAGCGCGCGAAGTTCAAGTGCACCACGTCCTCGCGAACCAGTTGGCTCGACGTGAACCCGAACAGCTCGGTGTTCTCGTCGACCGCGCGGCGCGCGGCCGCGATGAACTGAGCGTCGGACGCGTTCGCGCCCGCGCCGGGAATGCGCGTGCCGTAGACGAACGACACGTTGCCCGACGTCGGATCTTCGACGACGCGCCAGTTGCCGGGGTGCTTGAGCAGGAACCGAGAGGCGCTGGTCCGATGCAACTTCTCGGCGGCCAGGCCGGTGTTCGCCACGAGCGCGAGGATCCCGGCGCCGATCGCCAGGGTTCGAATCAAGCTGGATCGAGATCTCACGAGGTGCTCCGGAAAGGAGAGAGGTGGACCCGGGCGCTCATGGGCTGGGGGAGCGGGGCCGGGCGGGGGCAGGTGCCGGATTTTCCCGCAAAACCTGCAGAAGGCAAGCCGCTGTCGTGGCAAGGTTCGCCCGTCGTGCGGAATCCGCTCGGTAGCATCCCCGGCGGAGGGCCGCGCTGGTGTCCCAACGCTCCGATCTGGTCGTCGCGGAATTCCTCGATTCCGCTGCCGCGCGCGCGCTCGGCCGGCGCGACGACGTTCGACGCGCCGCGAAGCTCGTGGTCGACGCGTGCTTCGACGACCTCGGCATCGAGCCGCGGCTCCTCGATCGCGAGCAGACCCGCGATCTCCTGCTGAACGTCGTCGCTCGCAAGATCGGCGCGAAGGATCCGCTCGTCCCGCTGGTGCCGCGCGTCGCGCGCGCGCTGTTCGGCCACCTCGCGGACACCGCGCTGGTGCCGAATTCGTTCGAGATCGACGCCGCGCTCGACGAGATCGACGCCGGATTCGCGGCCGCCGTCCGCGCCGACGGCGAGCGCGCCGCGGGCAAGGCGGAGACGATCGTGAATCGCGCCGACAAGGTCGGCCGCAACGATCCGTGTCCGTGCGGCAGCGGGAAGAAGTTCAAGCAGTGCTGCCTCAAGCTCGGGTGACCGCGTGCCGCAATTGCGGTCGCGGTGCCGCTTCCGAGGTCGTCACGTCCCGGGTTGGCGCGCGTCGCGGCGGGATTTCCGCGCGTCGGGCGGCCGCGGGGCGCGGCACCCGCGTTGCGCTTCGCGGCCGGCGCTCCGCTGCGGAGCTCGGGAGATCGTCGTGATCGTCGGAATCGTCGCGCTGGCCCTGTGGACTTCGCTCGCTTCGCCCGGCGGCGTCGCGCCGTCGACCGACGTCGCACCGGACATCGATTACGAGTTCGCGATCGCGGGCCACGACCCGATCGAGGTCGCCGCGAGCGCGCGGTTCGTCGGCGCCGCGAGCGGCAAGACCGTCCTGCACGGCGCCGTCGACGGCCCGGCCGCGAACTCCGGAGGCGGCGTCGAGGACGTCGCCGCCGAGGATTCGACCGGCAAGGCTCTCGAGGTGCGTCACGGAGAAGGTGCGACGTGGACGATCGAGCACGCGCCCGGCGCGCGCCTCACGGTCGAGTGGACGCTCCGCGAGGCGCCGGGCCGCGAGCGGTCGCCCGCGATCGAGTACCACGTCATCGCGAACGACGACGTGTTCCACGTGTTCGGCAACGTCGCGCTGCTCGCGCCGGAGCATCTTCAGGACGACGCGCTCGGCCATCCGGCGACGATCCGCTTCGCATGGGAAGGGCTCGACCTCGCGGGTCTCGACGCGGCGTGCTCGTTCGGCGTCGGCCCCGGACCGTTCGTCGAGCGACGTGCGCTCGGCGAATTCCAGCACTCGCTGTTCGTCGCGGGCAAACTGCGGCTGCTCGAGCGACCGGTGCCCGGCGGCAGACTGTGCATCTCGCTCTGCGGCGATGTCGGTCGGTTCGAGGATGCCGAGTACGCGGACTTCCTCGCGGACATCATGTCGGCGGAGCGCACGTTCTGGGACGACGCGGCGCCGGCGTTCTACTTCGTCTCGACGATGCCCGCGGGCGGACCGAAGAACTCCGCATCGCTCGCCGGCACCGCGCTCACGCAGTCGTTCGCGTTGTTCTTCACGCCGAACTTCTCGCTGCGTCCCGGCAGCGGCGATCGCATGCGGATCGCGCACGTGCTCGCGCACGAGTCGCAGCACCAATGGACGGGATTGCGCGTGCGGCTCGACGAACCGGAGGGCGCGGCCTACTGGTTCACGGAGGGGTTCACCGAGTTCACGACGCGGCGCGTGCTCGTGAAGAGCAAGACCTACGACGTCGACACCTATCTCCGCGAGGTGAACCAGAGCCTCCGCACGCTCTTCACGAGCCCGGTTCGCAACCAGCCGAACGGGCGGATCCGGAAGGACTTCTTCTCGGACATGCAGGTCTGCGACCTCGCGTACCGGCGCGGCGAAGCGATCGCGATGGCGCTCGACCACGAGCTGCGCCGGCGCTCGGCGGGCGCGCGCGGGGTCGATCAACTGCTGCGCGACATGGACCGCGAGCAGCGCGAGGGGAAGCCGCATCCGACGGCGCGGCAGTTCTTCGATCGCATCGCCGCGCTCACGTCTCCCGAGTTCGCGGAGTCGCTCGAGGCGGC
Source organism: uncultured Phycisphaeraceae bacterium (assembly GCA_964493525.1). Lineage (GTDB taxonomy): Bacteria > Planctomycetota > B15-G4 > B15-G4 > JADJEK01 > CAZBOK01. Next base: position 8,233 of record CAZBOK010000011.1, read on the forward strand.
GGCGATCGACGGCGACGATGTCCCGTTCCCCGCGGACTTCGGCGCGCCGCTGTTCGTCATGGAGCGCGATCCGGACGGCGCACCGCGCCTCTCGCGCAAGGACGAGGACGCCGACGACGAGGAGATCCGCGCCCGGCTGTGACGGCTCTCGACCGCGCTCCTATGATCCCGCCGCATCGAGGAGCCGTTCATGTCGAATTGTCCGTGCGGGTCGGGCGCCGCGGTCGAGCAGTGCTGTGATCCCCTGTTGAGCGGCGCGCGCGGCGCCGAGACCGCGACCCAGTTGATGCGCGCGCGGTACACCGCGTTCACGCGCCACGACGTCGACTTCCTGGTGAAGAGCGTCGCACCCGATCAACGGAAGAGCCTCGACCGCGCGTCGATCGAGCAGTGGGCGAAGATGTCCGAGTGGAAGGGGCTCGAGATCCGTTCGACCGAGCGCGGCGGCAAGGACGACGCGACGGGCGTGGTCGAGCTGGTCGCGAAGTTCTCGGCGGGCGGGAAGGATCTCGAGCACCACGAGTTCGCGCACTTCCTCCGCCACGAGGGCGCGTGGTTCTTCGATCCGCGCCACTCGCATGGCCCGCTGCTCCCGAAGGCGAAGGCGGACGTCGGCCGGAACGACCCGTGCCCGTGCGGCAGCGGCAAGAAGTGGAAGAAGTGCTGCGGCGCCGCCGCCTGATCCCCGCGCCGGAACCGTTCCGCCGCGCCGCGCGTTTGCCGGCGCGACCCGCTCGAGAAACCGGAGGAAGTCGATGCGCGCGATGCCGTGGATCCTGTGCCTGTTCGCGATCGCGGTCACGAACGCGCGAGCCGTGGAGGTCGCCGATGCACCGGACGCGGGTCTCGCGCCCGCGGTGAGGGCGACCGTTGCGCGCATGCTCGAGGCGCGCGGCACTCCGGGCGCCTCGGTCGCGATCGCGCGCGGCGACGAGATCGTCTTCGCCGAAGGCTTCGGCCTCGCCGACGTCGAGAACGACGTGAAGGCGACGCGCGATTCCGAGTTCCGCATCGGGTCGGTGACCAAGCAGTTCACCGCCGCGGCGATCCTGCGCCTCGTCGAGCAGGAGAAGCTCTCGCTCGACGACGACGTGACGCGCTGGGTGCCGGAGTTCGATCCCGCGGGAAAGAAGATCACGATTCGCCACCTGTTGACCCACACCTCGGGGATCAAGAACTACACCGAGCTCGGTGACGTGATGAAGGCGACGGCCGTCGACCTGGAGCCCGACGAGCTGTGCGACCGGTTCGAGCGCGAGCCGCACGACTTCGACCCCGGGCAATCCTGGCACTACAGCAACTCGGGGTACTTCCTCCTCGGCATGGTGATCGAGGCGGTCGAGCATCGGCCGTACGCCGACGTCGTCCGCGACTTCTTCTTCGCGCCGCTCGGCTTGACGCACACCACCGCCGGCGTCGAGACGTCCATCTTGAAGGGGCGCGCGCGCGGCTACGGCCACGAGAACGGACAGCTCGTGAACGACCGTCCGATCAGCATGACCGTGCCGTACTCCGCGGGCTGCATCGTTTCCACGGCGACTGATCTCGTGAAGTGGGCGCGCGAGCTCGTGTCGGGCGGCGTCGTGAACGAGTCGAGCTACGTGATGATGACGACGCCCGCGGTGCTCCCCGACGGCGCGCCGACCGCTTACGGGTTCGGACTCACGATGCGCCGCTTCGCCGGACATCGCCTGGTCTCGCACAACGGCGGAATCAACGGGTTCGGCGCGAACCTGTCCTGGTTCCCGGATGACGACGTGACGATTGCCGTGCTCTGCAACGCCGAGGACGCCGACCCCGACGCGATCGAAGCGGAGATCGCGAAGCTCGTGCTCGAGATCGGCGAGTGGCCGCCCGCTCCGACGCCGTTGTCGGCGGACGACGCGCGGCAGTTCGTCGGCAACTTCGCCGGAATGATCGACGGCCACGCGGTGAACGGCCGCGTGTTCCTCGAGGCGGCCGGACTGAAGGTCGACCTGCCGGGTCGCAAGGCGGTGCCGCTGGTCTTCCTCGGCGGCGGTCGATTCGTCGGAGCGAACGACACCGATCTCGAACTGCGCTTCGAGCCGACCGGTGGCGCCGCGGAGGGCGTGAACGTCGCGTTCGGCGGAATGGAACTCCTCTTGCGTCGCCGCCCCTGACGTCGACGACGGATCGGGGCGGCAGTCGCCGGATCGGGGTTCGCCGTCGTCTTCGAGGCGGACCTCATGCTCGATCTCCTTCACGCGGCCGTTGCGTTGGTGCCTTTGCTCGTCACCGGCGACATCGCGCTCGTGCGCATCGATCCCGACCACGCGGGTCTCCCGCTCTGGTTGCATTCGCACGCCGAAGGTCAGTCGGCCTCCGACGTCGTCGGCAGCCTGCGTGCGAGCGACAACTCGTTCTTCAAGGCGGGCGGTTCGAAGCCGGTTCGCTGGGTGTTCCCCGCGCAGTGGGACGGCGACGGGGCGGAGGAAATCGTCGTCGTGCGCGAGCGAAAGAAGTCCGCGAACCACGCGCTCGACCTCCGCATCCATCGGATGCCCGCGACCACCGGGGGATCGGTCGCGCTGGTCGCGTCCGTGAAGTCCGGCGGACTGGGGGGCACGCTCGGGAACGGTCGGATCGTCGCCGTCGGCCCGGTCGACCTCGAGGCCGACGGCACGGACGAGCTCGCCATCGTGCGCGAGTGGAACAACGGCGACCGCTACCTCGAGATCCGCCGACTGCCCACCGGGAAGCAGAAGGCGCTGTCGCCGCCGATCGCGTTCGACGCGACGTTCGGATCCGCGGCGGACGGCGCCATCGTCGGAGTGTTCGGCGCCGACGTCGACGCGGACTTCCATGACGAGCTGATGGTGGTGCATCGTTCGGCGACTGGGCTGGATCGCATCGACGGGTACGAGCTGCCGACCTTCACCGGAGCCGACACCGGTCCGCCGAGAGTCTCCTGCGCGGACGTGACGCCGGCGGACGGCGGGACGAACACGAGCGTCTCGCGGATCCGACTCGACGGCGCCGAAGTGGACGCGCTGATGTTCAGCCGTCGCGGTGCGGACGGCGTCGATCGCATCGAGATCTTCGCGATGCCGACCTCGCTCGGAGCGACGCTCGGCGCGCCGATCGCATCGGACGCGACGCTCGCGCTCGGCTCGTTCGCCGTGCCGGTGTTCGCCGCGTTCGGATTCGACACCGGAGCGGAGCCGCCGCCGTGGGTCGCGTTCAACGGACCGTGGGAGCTCTACCTCCGCGTGCGCTACGGCGGACCGGAGACGACGGAGGAGTGGGACGGACCGTTCGGCGGATTCACCGGCGCCGCAAACGCGAACTCGACGCTGACGCTCACCTTCCCGAACTCGACGCTGAACATGGTCGCGCACCTCGCGAGCTTCGACGACGGCGCCGCGACCGACTTCGGGGAAGATCCCTGGTACACGACGCGGGAGTTCCTCTCGTCGGTCTCCAGCGGCGTGGTGCGCCCGAACGACAAACTCCTCGTGACCTACACCGACGGCGAGATGCACTTCGGATCGAACGGGCGTCCGTACCTGAGCGGCGTCGCACCCGAGTCGTGGGTGCAGCCGTACATCGGCGAGGTGCAGCAGGCGCCCGACTACGTGAACGCGACGGGGATCGTGTTCGAGTACAAGTTCGTGAAGAACTGACCGATCGAACCATCGGCGCCGGTCCGGGGTTGTTACTGACCTCGTTTCTCGCTTCTAATCCGGAGCATGCTTCCGCTCGTCGATGCCGCCGTCGCGATCCTCTCGGTGGTGCTGTCGGGAGATCTCGCGCTCATCCGGGTGAATCCGGATCATCCGAGCGGCGCGCTCTGGTTGAACGCGCACGTCGAGAGCCAGCTCGCGTCCGACATGGTGGGAGCGCTGCGCGCCAGCGACAACACGTTCTTCAAGGCGACGGGCAACAAACCGCTGCGCTTCGTGTTCGCCGCGGAGTGGGACGGACTCGGCGGGTCCGAGCTCGTCGCGATCCGCGAGAAACGGAAGACCGCGAACCACGATCTCGACCTCCGCGTGCTCCGTGCGCCGAAGTCGACGTCGGGTTCGACGACGCTGCTCGCGTCCGCGAAGGCCGGCGCGGTCGGCGGCATGGTCGGCCAGGGCCGCGTGATCGCGGCCGGCGCGATCGACTACGACGGCAACTTCAAGGACGAGCTGCTGCTCGTGCGCGAGTGGACGAACGGCGATCGCTTCCTCGAGATCCGCAAGCTCCCGGGCGGCAAGAACAAGACGCTCGGGCTGCCGGTAGCGACGGACCCGACGTTCGGATCGGCAGCCGACGGCGAGATCGTCTCCGTGTTCGGCGCGGATGCCGACGGCGATTTCCATGACGAGATCGTCGTCGTGTATCGGCGGCCGGGCGAGCCGGACCGCCTCGAAGTGCGAGAAGCGCCGACGGCTCCCGGCGGCGAGACCGGGCCGGTGACGCTGAGCTGCACCGACGTGTCACCCGCCGACGGCGCGGTGAACGTCGGGGTCTCGCGCATCCATTTCCAGGGATCCACCGCCGATCGGTTCCTCTTCGTGCGCCGTGACGCGGCGAACGACGACCGCATCGAAGTGTTCTCGCCGCCGACGACGGTCGGCGCGCCGAGCCTCGGGGCGTCGATCGCGAGCGACACGTCGCTCGGCATCAGCGGGTTCCACGTGCCGGTGTTCGCGGCCTTCGGCTTCGAGTCGTCCGCCGATGCGCCGTGGCTGTCGTTCGCGGGGCCGTGGGACCTGTACCTGCGCCTCACCTTCCAGAACTCGAACCACGAGATCGTCGAGGAGTGGGCCGGCCCGTTCTCCGGATTCAACGGCAACACGCCCGCGAACCTCGCGCTGAAGCTCACCTTCCCGGCCGGGCCCGCGCTCGACGTCGCGCTGACTTCGTTCGACGACGGCGCGCCGACCGACACGGGCGCCGATCCCGCATTTCAATCGCTCGGCTTCTACTCGACGGTGTCGAGCAGCGTCGTGCGCCCGAACGACTACACGCTGGTGACCTACTGCGACGGCGTGCTGCACTTCCAGCCGAACGGACGGCCGATCGTCAGCGGAGTCGCGCCGACCACCTGGGTGAATCCGTGGATCGGCAACGTGCTCCAGGCGCCGAGCTACGCCCAGACGACGGGCACCGTGCTCGAGTACAAGTTCGTGAAGCAGTGACGCGAGCCCTACACTCGCCCGCGCGATGAGCCGGGATGAGATCTGCGCGCGCTTCCTCGACGCGGTCCCGTTCACCCTCTACCCGTTCCAAGAAGAGGCGCTGCTCTCGTGGTTCGAGAGCGACGGCGGCCTGCTCGTCTCCGCGCCGACCGGCATGGGGAAGACGCTGATCGCCGAGGCGGCGATCTTCGAAGCGCTCTCCGACGGCTCGCGGCTGTACTACACGACGCCGCTCATCGCGCTCACCGACCAGAAGTTCCGTGAGTTCCAGGACAAGGCGGAAGCGTGGGGCTTCGCGCGCGACGACATCGGCCTCGTCACCGGCAATCGCAAGGTGAACCCGGACGCACGCGTTCGCGTCGTCGTCGCGGAGATCCTCCTCAACCATCTGCTGTCGGGCACGGAGCGGTTCGACGACGTCTCGGCGGTCGTGATGGACGAGTTCCATTGGTTCAACGACCTCGAGCGCGGCATCGTGTGGGAGCTCGGACTCGTGCTGATGCCGAAGCACGTGCGCCTCCTTCTGCTCTCGGCGACCGTCGGCAACGTGATCGAGTTCACCGGCTGGCTCGATCAGCGCCACGGCCGGCGCCTGCGACTCGCGGTGACGAACGAACGGCGCGTCCCGCTCGAGTACCGATGGGTGCAGGACAAGCTGATGGCCGAGCAGCTCCCGTCGATGATCTCCACGGACGACGCGGAGAACCGCACGCCGGCGCTCGTGTTCTGCTTCGTGCGCGACGAATGTTGGGAGGTCGCGGAGCGATTGAAGGGGCTGCCGCTGATCGACGCCGCGACGCGCGCCGCGATCGAAGAGCGCCTCGCCGACGAGGACATGACGAAGGGCATCGGCCCGAAGCTGCGGAACATGTTGATCCGCGGCGTCGGCGTCCACCACGCGGGCGTGCTGCCGCGGCACAAGGAGATCGTGGAGGACCTCTTCCTCGCGAAGAAGATCCCCTTCGTCGTGTGCACCGAGACGCTCGCCGCGGGCGTGAACCTTCCGGCGCGTTCGGTCGTCCTCTCGACGCTGCTCAAGGGAAAGCCGGGCGCCCGCAAGGTGATCGCTCCGTCGTCCGCGCACCAGATGTTCGGCCGCGCCGGCCGCCCGCAGTTCGATCCGCGCGGCTTCGTGTTCTGCCTCGCGCACGAGGACGACGTGAAGATCTTCAAGTGGCGCCAGAAGTGGGAGCAGCTCGACCTCGCGTCGAAGGACCCGGGGATCCTGAACGCGCGCAAGGCGCTCGAGAAGAAGAAGCCGTCGCGCCGCACGACCGAGCAATACTGGACCGAGGGACAGTTCCAGACGCTGATCAAAGCCGGACCGGCGAACCTGGTGAGCCGCGGGATGATCCCGTACCGCGTGCTCGTGTGGCTGCTCTCACACACTCCCGATCTCGCGCCGGTGCGCCGCTTCCTCGCGGGGCGCTTCGCCGACTCGGAGCAGATCGCGCGCTTCTCGGAGCAGCTCGAGGTGATGGTCGGCAACCTCGCCGCGCTCGGGTACCTGAAGCGCGATCCTGCGTCGCAGGATCGCATCGACGTCGACCCGAAGATCCACGACCTCCTCGTGTTCAAGAGCTGCGACCCCGTGTACGGCGCGTTCCTCGCGCGCGAGCTCGCGACGGCGAGCATCCAGGAGAAGGTGCAGGCGCTCGAGTCGTTGCTCGACCTGCCGCCGATCGTGGTGCGTGCGTCGGGCCTCTATGACCGCGAACCCGGCCCGCTCGAAGAGAACGTGATGCGCCCGCTGATGGTCGCGATGGGCGTGACGATCGCGCGTCCGGAGCCGACGCCCGAGGAGCGCGAGCGGAAGTGGTCGCTGTTCGATGACGACTTGGAGGAAGAGGAGCGGCCGCCGACGTTTCCCAAGATGCTGAAGATCGCGTTCGAGGCGAAGCTCGCCGTCGCCGAGGACTTCCCCGTCCAGGCCAAGTGGGTCGCCGGCGGCGTGTTCGACGCGTCGGACGACTTCTGGGCGTTCGTGTCGTCGCGCGGGCTGCAGAAGAACGAAGGGATCGTGCTGCGTCACCTGCTGCGGCTCGCGCTGCTCGCCGCGGAGTTCCGCACGCGCACGGAGGATCCGGACTACGAGACGATCGGCGCGCGTGCGACCAACGCGTGCCGGCGCGTCGACCCGAGCTACACCGACCGCTTCCTCGAGAAGCAGCGGGAGTCCGGCGGGCTCGACTGAACGGATTTCCGGAATCGCTCCAGTTCCGGCGCGCGCCGGCCGATGAGAGTTCGAAATCGGAGGCGCCGCATGGACTCGCCCATCAGCTTGCTCAACCCGCGCGGTCGATTCCCATCGCATCGCACGATCGTCGTGCTCGGTCTGTACCGCGGCGGCACGAGCATGATCGCGGGCGCGCTGCGCTCGCTCGGCGTGTTCTTCGGCGAGCGCTTCGATCCCGGGCACAACCACGAGGACCTCGAGTTCCAGGGAGCCGACGCTGCGCGCATCCGCGATCTGGTCGCGCTCCGCAACCAGGCGCACGACGTCTGGGGATGGAAGGACCCCGGCTCGCTGTTCAGCTTCCGCGACTGGCGCGAGTCGTTGCGCAACCCGTACTTCGTCGTCGTGTTCCGCGACGTCCTCGCGGCGGCGCAGACCGAGATCCGCACCGAGACCTTCGACGATCTGTTCGCCGCGCTGCGCATGAAGCACGAGCACACCACCGCGTTGATCGATGCGGTCGACACTGCGACGAACGCTGGAGATCCGATGCTCCTCGTCAGCTACGAGCGCGCGCTGTTCGATCGCGCGCGCTTCGTGCGCGAGCTGGCCGCGGGCCTCGGCCTGCGCGCGACCGCGCAGGACGTGCGCCGCATCGCCGCGTGGATCAATCCGTTGAAGGGATACAACGACGTGCCGGACGTCGCGGCGGCCGACGCCGCGGGCGCGGTCTGACCCCGCTCAGGCGTTGCGCGGAACGCCGCGTTCGGACAGGACGCGCGCGACTTCCTCGATCGACAGCGGCTTCATCAGGAACGCGTCCATCCCCGCGGTCTCCCAACGCGCGCGATCGAGCTCGTCGGCGGAGAGTGCGACGATCCGCGTGCGCCGGCGCGATCCCTCCTGAACTCGGATGCGGCGCGTCGCTTCGCAGCCGTCGAGCAGCGGCATCTGCACGTCCATCAGCACGAGGTCGTACTCGTTCGCCATGACGGCCTGGACGGCCTGCTCGCCGTTCTCCGCGGTGTCGCACGTCGCGCCGAGCCGCTGGACGACGCGGCAACCGAGCTTGCGGTTCACGTGGTTGTCGTCGACCAGGAGCACGCGCTGCGGCCGGGGCGCCGTGGGCTCGGATCCCGACGGCGCGTCCGGGACGGCGACCGCGGCTTCGATCGCCGCGACGAGCGCGGCGCGCCGCGGAGGCCGCGTGACGAAGATCGCGCGCGAACCGCAGTACCGCGTTTCCGCCGCCTGCCGGCAACTCGGTGCGGAGAAGGCGACCAATCCCGGCCGCGCGCGATCGTCGAGGTCGCCGATCGTCCGGATCAGTTCGTTCGCGTCCGGCGTCGCGAGGTCGACGAGGACGACGTGGTACCACGATCCGGTGAGCGGCATGGCGCGCAGGCGCGCCGCCGCGCGCGTCGCGTTGTCGTCGACCTCCACCTTGAATCCGAGTCGCGCGAGCCGGCGCACGATGCCTTCCTGCCGCGCGCGCTGATCGTCGACGACGAGCCCGCGCATCCCGGCGAATTGGGGAGCGGACGCGGCGCCGCGGCTGGACGTCGCGCACGGGACCTCGAACCAGACGGTCGATCCCGGGCCCGGCCCCACGTCGATTCCCATCGTGCCGCCCATCAGGTCGACGATGCGGCGACTCATCGTGAGGCCGAGACCCGCGCCGCCGGTAATCGACGCGTCGTATCGGAAGTTCGCGTCGAATAGCCGGCGGCGGACTTCGGTCCCGATCCCGATGCCGGTGTCGCGCACCGCGAATCGCAGCGCGCGACGGCGGCGCTCGTGCGCCGCGGGCTCGAGGGTGACGACGACGTCGCCGCGCTCGGTGAACCGCACCGCGTTCGCGAGCAGGTTCATCAAGACCTGACGGACGCGCCCGGCGTCGCCCACGACGCGCTCGGGCGCGTCGAGCGCCGGCTGATACGCCACGTTCAATCGCTTCTCGTCGGCGATCGCCACGATCGAATCGAGCGCGGACTCGACGACCTCGTCGAGCACGAACTCGACGTTCTCGACCGCGACGCGGCCGGTGGCGAGCTTTGCGAAGTCGAGCATCCCGTCGACGACGTGCAACAGCGACTGCGCACACTGCGCCGTCGAGTGGGCGTACTCGCGCTGCTCCGCGTTCAGTTTCGTCTCGAGCAGCAGGTTGGTCATGCCGAGCACGCCGCTCAACGACGTGCGGAGCTCGTGGCTGAACTCGGCGAGCAGATCGCCGCCGACGACCGATGCATCGGGTGCGCGGCCGACGAGCGGCGAATCGCGCTTCGCTCGAGCGCGCGCGCGCTCGAGCGTGACGACGCGCACCGCGAGGAGCGCGAGCAACGGCAGGAGCGCGGCCGGCAGCACGACCAGGAGGTCGTCGACGACTTCCGCGCGCCGCGCGACGACCGAAAGCACGCACCCGACCGCGGCGGCGGCGCAGCATGCAAGCGTGGTACCAGCGCGCGGGCTCAAGAGATCGGGCTCCCGGAAGTCCGGTGCACTCATCGGCTCGCGCGCGGGGCGGTCTGAAGCGCGTTCAGCCGGCGCGCAGCCGGGCGAGGAACGCTTCGAAGTCGGCGGGCGGCGGCGCGGAGACTTCGATCGACTTGCCGGTCGCGGGGTGCGGGAAGGTGAGCGACGCCGCGTGCAGCAGCGGGCGCGAATGGCGGAACGGACAGCGTGAAGCGACGGCGTACTTCCGCTCGCCGATCAACGGGCAATGCAGATCGACGAAGTGCAGGCGGATCTGGTTGAAGCGTCCGGTCAGCGGCTCGGCCTCGACGAACGCGGCGTCGCGGAACGCTTCGATCACGCGCCACCGCGTGATCGCGGCGCGGCCGCCGGCGGCCGGCCGCGGCGACGAGACCGCCGTGTCGCCGCGATCGACGATGAACGATTGCCGAGTTCCTTCCCGTGGCCGCGGCACGTGATTGCACAGGAGGAGGTACCGCTTCTTCACCGCGCGCTCGCGGAAGCTCGCGAGCAGCCGCTCCTCCGCGGCCGGCGTGCGCGCGAACACGATCACGCCCGACGTGTCGCGGTCGATGCGATGCACCGGCACGACCGGCGGGGCGCCGGCCGGCGCCGCGTTCGCGCACGAGCGGCGCACGAGGTCGGCGAGGTTCTTCTCTGCGCCGCGCGTCGGCGCGACGGACAGGAGCCCCGCCCGCTTGTTCACGACGAGCACGTGCTCGTCCTCGAACACGACGTCGAACGGTCGCGAGCGCGCCGTCATCGCTCGTGCACGTGGCGGAGGAAGGCGACGACGAAGCACGCGAACAGGAGCAGCGCCTGCCCAAGCGTGACGCCGAGGTCGGCGCGCGCGATCCACGCGGCGTTCGACGGCGCCGCACGGGCGGCGAGCGGCGCGAGGAAGAGCGCCGCGGCGAGCACCAGCGTGAGCGCCGCGAACGGCAGCACGAGCGCGACGCCGCGCGCGCGGCGTCGCAGATGCAGCAGGACGACGAACGTCCCGATCGCCGCTTCCGCGACGCGCACGCGCTCGCCGATCGATTGCCCGACGCGCGCCGCGTCCGCGGCCGGCAGCTCGCGGCGCAAGAGCGCGAGCGTCGCCGGCAACGCGACCGACAACGCGAGCCACGCGCCGACGAGCAGCATCTCGAGCGGAACGAGCGTCGCGGAGGGTCGGCGTGACGGCATGCGCTGCTACCTTGTACCGGTGGACGCCCCTTCGCTCAAACCGGACCATCCGCTCCGCGCCGAGCTGCGCGCGCTGATCTTGCTCGCGACGCCGATCGTCGTGGTGCAGATCGGGATGATGCTGCTCGGCGTGTGCGACACCATGATGGTCGGCCGCATCTCGCAGGCCGCGCTCTCCGGCGTCTCGCTCGGCAACATCTACAGCTTCGCGATCCTCGTGTTCGGCACCGGCGTGATCATGGTGCTCGATCCGCTGGTGTCGCAGGCGCACGGCGCGGGCGACAAGGATCGGATCGCGCTCTCGCTCCATCGCGGCATCGTGATCTCGTTCGTCATCAGCGTGCCGTTCGCGATCCTCTTTCTGCGCGGCTACCCCGCGTTGCTCTGGCTCTCGAACGGACAGTCGGAAGTCGCCGCGATCGCCGATCAGTTCGTGCGCTGGCAGACGCCGATGATCCCCGCGTGGTTCCTCTTCGTCGTCCTGCGCCAGACGCTGCAGGGGATGGGCGTGGTGCGGCCGCTCGTGCTCACCGTGCTGGTCGGCAACGCCGTGAATCTCGTGCTCGACTGGGGCTTCATCTACGGGCGCATGGGGTTGCCGAATCTCGGCGCGTCCGGGACGGCGGTCGCGACCTCGATCGGTCGCTGGGTGATGGTCTTGTTCCTCGCGGCCGTCGCGTCGCCCGCACTGGCGCGCGTGTGGCGGCGGCCGACGCGCGAGCTGCTCCAACTCCGACCGTATGGGACGATGCTCGTGAAGGGCGCGCAGATCGGTCTGCAGGTCGCGCTCGAGGTGTGGGTCTTCCAGCTCGTGACCGTGTTGGTGATCCGCATGAGCACGGTGGAAGGCGCGGCGCAGACCGCGGTCATCAACCTCGTCAGCCTCTCGTTCATGGCGCCGCTCGGCGTCGGCGCGGCGGCGGCCACGCGCGTCGGCAACGCGATCGGCCGGCGCGACGGTCCCGCCGCGCGCCACGCCGCGTTCGTCGCGCTCGCGGCCGGAGCGGCGGTGATGACGATCTCCGGCGTCGCGTTCGCATGTTTCCCCGAGCCGATCCTCGGCCTCTACGGAGTCGACGCCGAAGTCGTGCGCGTCGGCGCGGTGCTCCTGCCGATCTGCGGGCTCTTTCAAGTCTTCGACGGAACGCAGGCGGTCGGCTGCGGCGTGCTACGCGGCGCGGGCGACACGAAGGCGGCCGCGATCATCAACCTCGTCGGGTACTGGTTCCTCGGACTCCCGGTCGGCGTGGTGCTCACCTACCGGCTCGGTTACGGGCCGGCCGGGTTGTGGTGGGGGCTCACGATCGCGCTCGCGGTCGTCGCGCTGCTCCTCGTCCTGCGCATCCGCCGTACACTGGGCCGCCGCATCGCCGACTCGGAATGGGTGCTCGCACGGGAGGCGAAATGAGCGACGAAACGATCGAATCGAATTCGCGTCCGGAGGGGCCGACGCGCGCGAACCGGATGATGGCGCTCGCGGGCGCCAGCGCGTGGCTCGTGATTCTCGCGATCTGGTCGTGTTTCGACGAGCGCATCGGCATCGGACTCCTGGCCGTCCTCGCGGTGCCGTATGCGTTCGTGCTCTGGCGCATCGACCGCGCGGCGCGCGCCGCGCGCAGGGATCTCGCGTTCGCGGAAGTCGTCGAGTGGATGGGCGCCTACTTCGTGTGGGTGTGGATCGTGTGCCGCGCGCATCCGCCGTGGGGCGACCTGCTCGTCGAATTGAGCGGCCCGCAGGCGTCGGTCGCGCTGCTCCTGTGGGCCGGCCTCGCGCTCCTCGGCACCGGCGTCGCGGTGCGCTTCGCGCGCAATCGCGTCAGCGCTTCTCCTCGCTGACCACCTTGCCGTCGATCACGACGCCGACGCAGTGCGTCGTGTACTCGAGCGGGTCGCCGTCATACAGCGCGACGTCGCCGTCCTTGCCGACGGCGAGCGAGCCCACGCGCGCGTCGACGCCGAGGATCTTCGCCGCGTCGATCGTGATCGCGGCGAGAGCTTCGTCGCGCGACAGGCCGTTCGCCGCCGCGACGCCCGCCTCGAGCAGAACGACGCGTGTCTTCGGCACGTAGCCTTCGAAGCCGCTTTGCAGCGCGATCTGGATCCCCGCCGCTTTCAGCTTCGCTGCGTCCTCGAACGTCGCGTTCTCGCGCTCGCCGGACGGGCGCGCCATCGTCGCGTGCACGATGACCGGAACGCCCGCGTCGTGGATCGGCCCGATCAGGGACGGCGCCTCCGCGCCGCCGTCGAGCACGAGCCGCAGGTCGAACTCCTTCGCGATGCGCAGCGCGGTCTCGATGTCCTGGTGCCGCTCGGCGGTGACGAGCAGCGGCACCTTCTTGTCGAGCAGGAGCAGCAGCGCGTCCTTGCGCAGGTTGCGATCGGGCCGCTTGCTCGCGTCCCCGTCGCTGCGCTTCTTGCCGTAGTCGCGCGCGTCCTCGAGCGCTTCGCGCAGGAGCGCCGCCGCCTTCGCGCGCGTGCCGGCGTCCTTGCTCTTCTCGCCGCGTCCGCGCCCTTCGCGGTCGCCGAGGCGCGCGGCGATCATCGCCGTCTCGACGATCACGCAGTCGGCGACCGGACCGCCTTTCGTCTTCGCGACCAGCGTCTGCCCGGAAATCACGGGGCCCGGCGCGTGGCCGACGTGCACCGTCGTGATGCCGAAGCTCCGCAGGTAGCCGACCAGCCGCTCGTCCGGATTGAACGCGTCGATCGCGCGCAGCTCGGGCTGGATCGCGTCGCTCGCGTCGATCTGGTCCTGGTCGTGCGGCTGGTTCAGCGCTCCCGAGAAGCCGACGGTGCCGTGCGCGTCGATCAGGCCCGGCGTCACCACCGCCGCTTCGAGCACGCGGCAGCCGCTCGGGATCGCGACCGACGCCGCGGGACCGACGGCGGTGACCTTGCCGTCCTCGATCACGACGACTCCGTTCTCGATCGGCGCGCCGGCCATCGTGATCAGCGTCTTCGCCTTCACGGCGACCTGCGCCGACGCGGTCGTGATGCAGGCGAGCGTGACGGCGAGCGCGACGAGCGAAGGGTTGCGGGTCGGGTTCATCGCGCGTCCTCCTGGTCGCCGACGCCGTTCGGTCCGAAGCAGCAGCCGTCGAACGCCTCCGGGTCGCCGGCGCCGGGGCCGCCGACGGCGAACACTCGATCGGCCGGGTTCGCGCGATCGAACACTCTCTTGCCGTCGATCCACGTCTCCTCGACGTGCGTGTAGACCGAGAGCGGGTCGCCCGAGAGCACGACGAGGTCGGCGTCCTTGCCGACTTCGAGCGAGCCGACGCGGCGGTCGAGGTCGAGCATCACGGCGCCCGCCATCGTGAGGCCGAACAACGCGCCGTCGCGCGTCATCCCGGCGCGCACCGCGAGCGCGGCGGAGCGCAGGAACAGGCGCGAGTCGGTGATCGGATCGTCGGTGTGGAAGCCGATCAGCACGCCCGCGCGCTCGAGCGACCCGCCGGTCGTCCACGACGCGTTCAGCGCCTCGAGCTTCCCGCCCGGCGAATCGACCATGATGATCGAGCACGGCGCGCCCGCGGCCTTGATCTGGTCGGCGATCCGCCAGCCGTCGCTGACGTGGTGGAGCACGACGCGGAAGCCGAACTCCTGCTTCAGGCGCAGCACCGTGAGCACGTCGTCGGCGCGGTGCGTGTGGTGGTGGACCACGCGCTTCTGGTCGAGCACCTCGCCGAGCGCCTCCATGTTGAGGTCGCGCGCCGGCAGCTTCTCGGCGTCGCCGTTCGCCCGCGCGATCTTCTCGCGGTACGTCTGCGCGGCGACGAACTTCTCGCGCACGAGCGCCGCGGCCTTCGCGCGCGTGCCGGGCCGCGGCGGATCGCCGCGCGGGTTGGTGCCGTTCGCCATCTTCATGCCGCCGAGCGGCTTGCCCTGATCGTCGCGCAGCAGGAGGTCGTCGAGCGTGCCGCCGCCGTCGGGCCGGCGCAGCTTCAGGTACGCGGTCTGCCCCGACATCAGGAGCCCCGAGCCGGGCATCAGGTTCACGGTCGTGATTCCGCCGGCGCGCGCGCGCATGACCGACGGATCGCGCACGTCGATCGAGTCGAGCACGCGCACGTCCGGGTGCAGCGCCGCGCTGTCGTCGCCGCCCGACACGTCGCCGATGTGCGAGTGCGTGTCGACCAACCCGGGCATCAGCACCTTGCCGGCGCAGTCGTGGACCTCGAGGTTCGCGGCGAGTCGCACGACGCTCTTCGCGCCGATCGTCTCGATCTTCCCGTTGCGGATGATCACCACGCCGTCGTCGATCGGCGCGCCGACGATCGGCAGGATCCGCGCGTTCACGAACGCGACGGGACGGTCTTGTGCAGGGGCGGCACTCGCCGCGATGCACACGAGAGCGGACGCGATGAGGGTGCGCATGGCGCGCATTAGAGAGGGCCGTGTCGCGCGGCGAAATCCCCGCTGTCACCGGGCATGCGAATCTCGTAATTTCGGCCGCTCTACCGCTCCACGTTCTCACGCGCTCGCTGAGGGAGTTTCGAGTGATGCGATCGACGATCATCGGGGCGGCGCTGTGCGCCGCGGCCTGCGCCACCGTCGTGTTCCCGCGCGCCGCGCGGGCCGCCGGCGAGACCGTCTCCGACCAGTTCCGCGAGGCCGTGCTGTTCGCGAAGGAGAAGGTCTACCCCGCGATGGTGAACATCGCGGTGGTCGCCGAGGAATACAGCGACGGCCGCGTGCGCCACTTCCCCGCCGCCGGCTCGGGCGTGATCGTGAGCCCGTCGGGCAACGTCGTCACGAACTTCCACGTCGCGGGCAACACCGCGCGCATCCGGTGCACGATGCCGTCGGGCGAGACGATCGACGCCGACGTCGTCGCGCGCGACCCGCTCACCGACCTCTGCATCCTCAAGCTGCGCCTCGAGACGCGCATCGACCCGAACGTGCCGATCCCGTTCGCCACGTTCGGCGATTCGTCGGCCGTCGGCGTCGGCGACCACGTCATCGCCGTCGGCAATCCGCTGACGCTGTCGTCGTCGATGACGCTCGGCATCGTGTCGAACGCCGATCGCGTGTTCACCGACTTCTCGGGCAACGACATCGACGAGCTCGACATCGAGGGCGAGGTCACCGGCCTCTTCAATCAATGGATCCAGACCGACGCGCTGATCCTGCCCGGCAACTCGGGCGGACCGCTCGTCAACATGAAGGGCGAGGTTATCGGCATCAACACGCGCGGCGGCGGCGGCGTCGGCTTCGCGGTGCCGAGCAACGTCGTGAAGAACGTGCTGCAGCAGGCGCTGACCTACGGCGAAGTGCGGCGCGGCTGGCTCGGCTTCTCGGTTCTCCCGGTCGGCAAGGCCGGGCTCGCGCACGGCGCGCTGGTTTCCTACGTCACGCCCGGTTCGCCCGCGGCCGCCGCGGGAGTGAAGGCCGGCGACGTCGTCATCGCGCTCAACGACAAGCCGGTCGAGGTGAAGTTCTTCGATCAGGTGCCGCTGCTCTATCAGCGCATCTCGGAGCTGCCGTTCGGTTCGGACGCGAAGCTGACCGTGAACCGCGGGACCGAGACGATGACGTTGACCGCGAAGGTCGAGCGGCTCGAGAAGTACCTCGGCGAGGAAGCCGAATTCCAGAAGATGGGGCTCACCGTCCGCCGCATCACCACGCCGATGGCGCTCTCGAACCAGTACCCCGATTCGAAGGGCGTGCTCATCACCGGCATGCGGCCCGGCTTCCCGTTCGAAGACGCGAAGCCGAGCTTCTCCGAAGGCGACGTGATCGTCGCGCTCGACGGCACGCCGATCGAAGGGCTCGAGCAGTTCAAGACGACGCTCGCCGTCGCGGAGAAGAAGCCGAAGTTCGCGGTCACGTTCCGCCGCGACGAGGAACTGCTCGTCACGCAGGTCGACACGAAGGAAGACGACCAGCAAGGCGGCGGCAAGGAGCTGCCGAAGGCGTGGCTCGGAGCGCTCACGCAGGTGATGACCGACAAGGTTGCCGACGCGCTCGGCATGTCCGGCAAGCGCGGCTACCGCGTGACGGAAGTGTTCCCGTGGACGCAGGCCGAGAAGGGCGGGCTCAAGGTCGGCGACGTGCTCGTTGCGCTCGACGGCGACCCGCTCACCGCGTCGAAGCCGCAGGACGCCGAGGATCTCCGCCGCACGATCGAGGACATGGGCATCGGCGACACGATCGAGTTCGACGTCCTGCGCGACGGCCAGCCGACCAAGCTCAAGGTCGAGCTCGAGGAATCGCCCGCGTCGGCGCTCGACGTGAAGAAGGCGAAGAGCCGCGCGCTCGAGTTCTCGGTCCGCGACGTGACGTTCATGGATCGCGTGCAGCGCAAGTGGTCGCGCGACCAGCAGGGCGTGCTGGTCACCGAGGCGACGCCGGGTGGTTGGGCCGCCGTGGCCGGCCTCAACTCGAACGACCTCATCCTCGCGATCAACGACGCGACCGTGACCGACATCAAGACCTTCGAGTCGACGATGAAGCAGGTGCTCGCCGACAAGCCGAAGGTGATCCGCATCTTCGTGCGGCGCGGACCGCGCACGCACTTCGTGTTCATCGAGCCCGACTGGTCGAAGATCCAGGTCTCCAAGTGACCCCGAGCGACCGAACAAAGTGAGGGAATGACATGCATCGAATCCCAAACGTCCTGATCACCTCGGCCGCGCTGGCGTTCGCTCCCGCGGTCGCGCGCGCCGGAGACGGCGACGGATACAAGTCGCTGATCGACGCCAAGGCGAAGTCGGTCGTCACGGTCCGCATCGTCAGCAAGATCGAGTACTCGTTCGGCGGACGCAGCGGCAACCAGGAGTCGCGCGGCGAAGCGCAGGGCGTCGTGGTGACAAAGGACGGGTTGATCATGCTGTCCTACTCGCCGTTCCGCTCCGAAGAGAGCGCCGAGATGTCGGTGAAGAGCACGCCCACCGAGATCAAGGTCGTCTTCGAGAACGAGGAGAAGGAGTTCGACGCGGAGCTCGTCGCGACCGACAAGAAGGTGAACCTCGCGTTCCTCAAGGTGAAGGACCTCGCCGACCACGCGGTGAGCCCGGTCGAGTTCTCCGGCGCCGCGTCCGACGTCGACGTCGGGACCAAGCTCGCGCAGGTGACGCGTCTCGGGAAAGGCTTCGACTACGCGCCCGAGATCGCGACCGGGATGATCAGCGGCCACGTGAAGAAGCCGCGCAAGGCTTGGATGGTCGACGGCTCGA
Organism: uncultured Phycisphaeraceae bacterium; assembly: GCA_964493525.1. GTDB lineage: Bacteria > Planctomycetota > B15-G4 > B15-G4 > JADJEK01 > CAZBOK01. The sequence goes on from CAZBOK010000011.1 coordinate 26,397, forward strand.
TCGGCGACGCCGGCTTGCCGGTGTTCACGATGAACGGCGACGTCGTCGGCGTGTACACGATGTTCGAGTCGGGCATCAAGGACGGCGGCGACGGCGGCGGCCGCTTCCGCGGGATGCTCGGCGGCGGCGGCATGCACGCGTTCGTGCTCCCCGCCACGAACGTGCAGAAGTCGATCGAGCTCGCCGTGAAGCAGGCGGCCGAGAAGAAGGAAGGCGACGCACCCGCCGAGACCGAAGTCGAAGGCGGCGAGAAGCCGGCCGAAGACAAGAAGGACGAGAAGAAGGACGGCGGCTGAGCGCCCGCTGATTCACATCCCGCGGGCGTGCGCGCTCGCGGCCGTCTCGATCAACCGAACCGAGCCCGGCGCAGCGACGAGCAGCGCCGTCGCGTGCCCGCGTTCGAGCAACCGTCGCGCGAACCCGTTCGCCGCGTCCTCGCTCGCGGCGCATGCCGCCGGCCCACGCAGCACGAGCGCGCGAATCGTCGCCGCGAACTCGCCCGGCGCCAACACCGAGATCAGCCCGATCTCCACGCCCTCCGCGAGCGGAACGGAATGCCCCGCCGCGCGCAGCGCCGCCGCCGCATCGAGCGCGGCCGGGTGTTCGACGATCGCGCTCAAGCGACCGGCTCCAGGACGATCGCCGCCACGCCGACGTCGTCGCGAGCGAGGATCAACGTCGGCCGCTCCGCCGTGACGAGGTGCGCGTCGAGCGATTCCGATGCGCTGCGCGCGATGTCGAGCAACGAAGAGTGCGCGCCGAACAGATCGGCGACCACCGGCTCTCCGACGTCGCCGATCAACACGACGCGCTGAACGAATTCCGGCGGTCGGGTCGCGTGACCGAAAGCGTCCCGAGTCGCCCGCCGCGCCGCATCGCCCCCGTCCGCGACGATCGGCCGGAATCCGACGCCCCGAAGCGCGACCCCCGGCTCCGGCTCGGAATCGAACGCGACGAGTCGCGCGAGCCCGACGATCGCGGAGTCCGAGCGCCCCGAGTCGATCGCGACGAACGCATCGAGAATCGCAGCCGCAGCCCCGAGCACGCCGGGTCCGAACGACAACCCGTCGAGCGAAGTCACGTCGCCGCGAATCACGACATCGCGCATCCGCGGAAGTCTACGACCCAAGCGTTCCCCGCCGAACCGCCGAGCCCTCAGCGACGCCCACCCGCCCCCGCTCCCACCGCCCGAGCCAAAGCGACTCCAATACTTGCCCCGCAACTCGGCAGGTTCGAATCACGAACGCGGCGTGAGCTCCCTCTCTCAACAGCGTCCACCGAAGTCTGCGCACCAAGGATGGGGAGGCCGGGGGTTCCGGGGGCCCGCCGAGGGGAAGGAATCAGGCGAGTACACGGCGACGAGCATCGCGCGCAACGACGACCATCGCACGCGCCCCGACCGCATCGTTCATGCACCGAACCGCA
>CAZBOK010000012.1:0-26023 GCA_964493525.1 uncultured Phycisphaeraceae bacterium
CATCAGGGATCCTCCGAACCTCTGATCCGGAGAAGTCCGCGGACGTCTCGCGCGCGGTCAGGGGGCGTCAGTGGGAGGGATCGATCACGACGGGAACGTTGCGCGATTCGCCGGGAGCGACGTCGAACGTTCCCGTCGCGACGAGCGGCCAGTCCTCCGACCGCCCGAGTGACTTACGGCGCGTCAGAGTCCATTCGACGTGCCCCGCCACCACTTCCGCGTCGACCGAAGTGCGAGTTCGGTGCGACGAATTCTGCGTCCCGAGCGAACCCAGGAAGATGACGTCCCCACCGTCGATGCGCTGGGACAGCCGGAAGTCTCCCTCAGGCGCGCGCTCGAACGTGAAGGAGACCTTTGCGGGCGCTCGCGCGTGGATCGTGGCCTCGGCAACCTTGCCCGGCTCCACGGTCACGGCTCCGACACCGATCACGCCATCGCCATGGAAGACGAGTTGATGTGCTCCGGCCTGGACGTTGGCGAGAGCGAACCTGCAGTCGTTCCGGACGCGCGCGGAGTTGACCATCTTCGTGTCACGGTTCCCGAGTTCATCGAGTCCGTAGGCGCCTCGCGGAGCGGTCACGCGTCCGAGGTGCAGGGGCACCGGCCCTTCAAACTCGACGCGCCCGTCGATGGCCCCGGGCGCCCCGATTTCCAATCGCAGCGTCCGGCTCTCGAACGGACCGGCGACCGTGAAATCGCGCTCCACGTGGCCGCCGTTCGCGGCGTCAATGCTGAGCGACCAGTCGCCGGGTCGAAGGTCGTGAATGGACACGCGGGACGCGTGCGATTCGACGCGGGGCTCGACCGCCGGCACATCGTCGCGATGGCGGGCGGAGACGCGAGCGTTGACGGCGGCCACGGGTTCGGTCGACACGGTGTCGACGAGCTCGACATCGAGCGAGGCGCCAGGACCGACGCGCGGCGTGAACTCGATGCGCACGTCGTCACGACCGCCGTCGACGTCGAAGTCGACGCTCGAGGTTTCGAACCGATCGATCGGCGGACTGCACGAGAGCTTCCACGTCCCGGCGGTCGCCTGCTCGAAGCGGAACGCACCCTGCTGATCGGTGGATTGCACGAGTACAGCTCGGTCGTCGCGTGAGAGCGTCAGCATCGCGCCCGCGAGCGGCTCACCCCCCGTGGTGACGACGTGCCCGGCGATCGGATTCGGGACGTCGAGCACGAAATCGAAGCCCTCCACGTCCGCTGTTCCGGGGACCTGGAGATCCCGGGACGCGAACGCGAAGCCTTCGTGCTCGATCCCGAGCTCGAGCCACTCGTCCGGACTTAGACCATCGATGCAATACCGACCCGCGGCGTCGCTCGTCGCCACCGCGCGAGCCTCGTCGACGGAGCCGCGTTGCGCGGGATCGCGAAGACCGCGCACGATGACGGCGCCGGCAATCGGTGTCCGATCCGCGCGCAGGACGTGTCCTGAGACCTTGCGGCTCGTCGCGCGACTCAGGACCAGTCTCATCTTCGCCGTCACGCCTTCGCGCCGCCCCCGCAGTGGGCTGAGACTCGATCGGTAGCCGTCCGCTTGCGTCACGAGCAGACACTGCCCGAGCTGCTGGCTCTGTGTGGGCTCGAGCGAGGGCAAGACGTCACCGATCGGGACGTTCGGGAGTCGAACTCGGCCGCTCGCATCGGTCGTCCCACGCAACAGCGGCGCGAGCAGGGGGGAGTCGAAGCCGCTTGGTAATCGCGTCGGCTCGCCACCGAGCCAGAACGGCGAGCAGAGGGGGATGGCGTTCACCTGCACGTTCGGAGCGGGGTCGCCGCGGTCATCGACCACAGTCGCCTCGATCGGCGCGGCGGCTTGCTGCCGGATGACCACGGACGACAGCTCCATCACGCCCTCGCGGGGATGCAGCTCGACGGCGCCGACCGCACGGTCCGTGACCGCGAAGAGCACGCACTGGTCGCAATGCGGCAGGTGCTCGATGCGGAAGCCGCCATCGTCCGAGGTGAGTCCCACCGTGAGAGCGGGATTCGGCATCAGCGTCTGGGCGAAGTACCCGCGTCCGAGGACGACCTTCGCCCCCGAGATTCCGCGCGCAGCGTGATCGACGAACCGGCCCGTCACGGCCGTACCTTTGTCGACACGCAGTGCGCCGAGGTCGTGCTCGCCACGGGTCGGCGGTCGCACGATGTCGCGACCGCACTCGAATTCTCGGAGCGCGAAACCATCGGCGGTCACGGTCACCGACCAAAGGAATGGGTGGACCGGATCCGAACGAAACGTTCCGTCCGACGCGGTGGTGGCGATGATCTTGCCGTCGATGCCGTCCTGATGCAGTTTGGCCCCGCCGATCGGGCCTCCCGTCTCCGCCGCGACGACTCGACCGACGAGCGTCACGGTGAATCGCGCGTCGACGAAGGGCGCCGCATCCGCTTCCAGCTCGCGCGTGGCAACCGGTGGTGCCGTGATCGACGGCGCGATCGGCCGCGGCGCTTCCGCGAACTCCGTCGGTCGATGCGCGGATCGGCCATCGCTCCGCGCGCGATCCGTCGCGATCCAAGCGCCGCCCGCGATCAGCGCGATCACCACCGCCGCGACCGCCACCTTCGAGTTCGTTCCCACGACGAATCCTCCCGCGATCCACGCCGATGTCTCGACTCCCGCGATCCCCGCGAGCGCGGCGCACCAGCTCTTGCGATCTCCCGCCTCGGAGTCGAGCGCGCTGCGCAGGAGCGCGAGCGCGCGACGCAGCCGCGTCTTCACCGTCGACTCGGGGACGCGAAGCTCCGCCGCGATCTGCGCGGGCGATCGCTCGCGGAAGTAGCGCAGCACGATCGCCGTGCGATACGGCTCGGGGAGGGCGCGTAGCGCCGCGACGAGCCGCGCGTGCTGGTCGAGCGCGTCGATCGTCTCCTGACCTCCGTCCGCAGCGTCGCGGATCGCGGCGCCGCGCTCCCGTACCCCGCGCGCCGCGTCGTCGCGGCCGCGCGTGCGCACGACGTTCTTCAGCACGGCGGCGAAGAACGCGGGGAGCGAGCGCACGTCCGCGAGCGGCCGCTTCAGGACGCGGAGCCACGTCTCCTGCACGACGTCCTCGACCGCGTCGCCGCGCACGAGGCTTCGCGCCAGGCCGCGGATCGCGCGCGACTGCGCGAGGATTGCACTCTCGTCCAACGGATCGGTTCCGTTCGCTCTCGCCATCGCGACGGGAGATCCCGCGGCGCGGCGCCGGGATTCACGGAATCACGAGCCGAAGATCAACTCGAGCCCGTTCGAGGACGACACGCCGGACGGCGCGCCCGGATCGGTGCGGATCGCGACCGGCGACGTGAGGTCGCCGCCGGATGCGAGCAAGGTCGGCGTGCCGGACGCATCGACTCGGAGGATCGTGCGGAACCCGTGGTCGGGGAGGTAGAAGTCGCCGCGCTGAACGTGGAAGCCATAGAACGGCGTGTTCAGGCCGGTGAGGAACGGCGTCGCCTGCTGCGTCGACGCGTCGACGCGCACGATCATGTCCTTGGCGGGGACCGACAGACAGTCGCTGTGGTCGCCCGCCAGGGCGGGAGACGCGCAGAGGAGGAGAAGCAGGAAGACCGTGGGGATCGACTGTCGAGCGCGATGCATGGCAGCTCCCGGATGCGTCGAGATCGGAGCTTGCCACCCTATCGAGAGCCGACGCCGCGACGAAAGACACCGGCTCTCGTCGCCCGCGGTCTCGCACGAGCGACCGTTCAGGGCGTGGCGTCGAGTCCCACGAACGCGGCCGCCTTGATCTTCGCGGCGAGCGCGTTGCGTTTCTCCTGTACTTGCTTCGCGAGCGCGTCGGCAGCGACCTGCGTGCGCTGCACGAGCGCCGCGACCCTCGACTCGCGCGCGACGTGGAAGTCGGCGAGCGGGTCGTACGGGTCCCACAGCTTGGGCGGCATCGGGTGCGCGGCGATGAACTGCTTCACGAACTCGACGACCTTGCGCGCGTCGCCGCCGGCGTCTTCGAGCAGGAGGTCGAGCTCGTCGCGATAGGAGAGCTTCCCGGAGACGACGAACCCGTAGTCGTAGCGGCTCAGGCGCTCGGGCATCGCGACGTCGGGGGGCATCGTCAACGCGAACGCCGTTGCTTCGATCATCCCGCGGTACTGGCGCGTCGTCAGGAACGCCTGCTGGTTGTGATCGTGCTGGACGCCGAGGCTCCACTTCTTGCCCTCTTCGCCGCCGAAGCGCTGCACGAAGTCGCCGAGCATCACGTCGAAGAAGAACACCTCGTCGTGCGTGCCCGCGGTGCGATCGAGCGCCTCGTAGAACGACTCGTCGCCGTGCGGTCCGCCGTTCCTCCACGACTCGAGGAACTTTTGGAACTCGTCCGCGGACGTCTGGACGTCGAGGTCGCGCTCGATCGCCGCGATCGCGAGCTCGGATTCGGGCAGCGCGCCGTGCAGCAGCGCCGCGACTCGGATGCCGGGCGTGAGGTCGTTCGGCACGAGGCCCTTGCCGGACTTCAGCGCCGCGATCATGCGCTTCGCGTCGCGCGAATCGATGTCGACCGGGGCGAGGTCGTGCTCGCCGAACCGGTAGCGCAGCTCGGACACGGTGGGGAAGGTCGACTCCTCGGCCGGGCTCTTCGAGTTCTTGATCTTCTTGGCGGACTGGCGCTCGGGCGGCTCGCCCTTGCCCGAGAGCGTGGCGGCGAGCGCGCGGATCGATTCGAGCCACGCGTCGGACTTCTCGGTCCCCGGCGCGAACTCCGGCACCTGTTCACCGACGTGCGCGAGGAGGTTCGTCAGCGCCTCGTCGGCTTTCGTCCCGGAGTGCGCCTTCAGGAATCGATCGACCGCTTTCTTCGCGGCGTCATCGGCGCTCGAGCCGCCCTTCGCGGGAGGCGCGCCCGTCTTGTGAACGGTCGCGGCCATCGATGACGGCGGCGCGCACCACAGCGCGACGAGCGCCGCACCGGCGGACAAGACACGAACCCGATCGAACATTCCGAAACCTCCGTTCTCCGAACTCCATGAACGGCGAACTCGCGGTCGGGTAACCGACCCTTCGACAGAAATCTCGCCGAACCGGAGTGCGAAAGCCGTCAGCTCGCGCTGGTCACCGAGCGGTCACCGACCACTCGGCCCGGCGGCTCCGCGCCGGAGAACTGCAGGCGGTACAGACGGCTGTAGAGCCCGTTCCGCTTCATCAATTCTTCGTGAGTTCCTTGCTCGTGGATCTGTCCGCGGTGGAGCACGAGGATCCGCGACGCGCGGCGGATCGTCGACAAACGGTGCGCGATCACGAGCGAGGTGCGGCCGGCGAGCAGCGTGCCGATCGCGCGCTGGATCTCGGCCTCGGTGTGCGGGTCGACGTTCGCCGTCGCTTCATCGAGGATCAGGACCGACGGATCGACCGCGAGCGCGCGCGCGAACGCGAGCAGTTGCCGCTCGCCCGCCGCGAGGTTCTGTCCGCGCTCGGCGAGCACGTGGCGGTCGCCGTCGGGAAAGCGCTCGATGAACGGTGCGGCGCCGATCGCGCGTGCCGCGGCGCGCGCGCGCTCTTCCGTGACGCCGAGCCCGCCGATCGCGAGGTTCTCGAGGACCGTGCCGGTGAACAGGAAGACGTCCTGCGGCACGTACGCGATGCTCCGGCGCAGCGAGCGGCGCTGGTAGTCGCGCAGGTCGACGTCGTCGAGGCGGATGACGCCGGAGTCGGGGTCGTAGAACCGCGCGAGGAGCTGGGTGATCGTCGTCTTGCCGCCGCCCGTCGCGCCGACCAGCGCGACCGTCTCGCCCGGCTCGATCGTGAACGTCACGCCGTTCAGCACCGGTTGGCCCGGTCGATAGGAGAATTTCACGTCGGCGAACTCGACCTTGCCGCGCGGGCGGTCGGCGGTGCGGGCCGCGTCCGCGTCGACCGGCTCGGCCGGAGCGTCGAGCACGTGGAAGACGCGCTCCGCCGACGCCATCGCCGACTGCAGGACGTTGTATCGCTCCGCGAGTTCGCGCAGCGGATCGAAGATGAAGGCGAGGTACTGCCAGAAGATGAAGAACTCGCCGTAGGAGAGCCGCTGCCCGAGGATCTCCACGCCGCCGCGCCAGAACACGCCGCCCTGGATCGCCGCCGAGATCAGATCGACCACGGGGAAGAACAGCGCGAAGTAGAACACCGTGCGCAGGTTCGTCTCGAGGTAGCGGCGATTGCGCTCCGCGAAGTTGGCGCTCGCCTTGTCCTCGCGCGCGAACGACTGCAGCACGCGGATGCCGGAGATCGTCTCGCCGAGCCAGGACGTCACCCGCGCGATCGCGGTGCGCGTCTCGCGGTACGCCTGCCGCGAGCGGATCCGGAAGAACGCCGACGCCGCGGCGAACGCGGGGATGCCGATCACGGCGATCAACGCGAGCCACGGGTTGAGGAAGAAGATCGCGACGACCAGCGCGACGATCGTGACGACGTCGCCGACCAGCGTGACCGCGCCCGACGTGAACAACTCGTTCAGCGTCTCGACGTCGTTCGTGACGCGCGTGACCAGGCGGCCGGTCGGGTTCTTGTCGAAGTACGACACCGGCACGCGCTGCAGGTGGGCGAACAGCGCGACGCGGATGCGGTGCAGGACGCGCAGGCCCGCGCGGTTCAGCACGACGAACTGCGAGTAGCGCGCGGCGAACGTCGCCACGACGACGAGCAGGAACGCGGCGGCGAGCTCGAACGCCTGCCGGATGTAGGGCGCCTTGTCGGCCGCGACGCTGCCCGCTTTGCCCGGTCCGTCGACCGCGTAGCCGAGGATGCGCGGCCCCGCGATCTGCAGCGCGGTGATCACGAACATCAACAGCAGGCCGATGACGAACGCTTTGGCGTCCGGGCCGACGAACGGGCGCAGCCGCGCGAGGAGATGCCGGTCGAAGGCTTTGCCGACCGACTCGTAATCGGCGTGTTCGTCGCTCATGACGCCGATCCCGTCGCGGCCGGAGCGGGCGCGCCGTCCGCGACCAGCATGCGATCGAGCTCTTCCTCGGCCTGCTGGCGCACGAACAGCTCGTGGTAGCGGCCGCGCTTCGCGAGCAGATCGCGCGGCGCGCCGCGCTCGACGACGCGCCCGTCGTCGAGGACGACGACCTCGTCGGCGAGCGACAGTGCGGCGACGCGATGCGAGACGATCAGCGCCGTGCGGCCCGCGAGCTTGTCGGCCAGTCGCTTCAGGATCTCGGCCTCGGTCTCCGCGTCGACTGCCGAGAGACAGTCGTCGAGCACGAGGATGCGCGGGTCCTTCGCGAGAGCGCGCGCGATCGTCGCGCGCTGGCGCTGGCCGCCGGAGAGCGTCACGCCGCGCTCGCCGACCACCGCGCCGAGTTGGCCGGGGATCGCACGGACCTCGTCGTCGACCTCCGCGGCCGCGAGCGCGTCCCACAGCGGGGCTTCGTCGCGATCGTCGCGGCCGAGTCCGACGTTGCTCGAGAGCGTGTCGGCGAACAGGAACGCTTCCTGCGGCACGTAGCCGATCGCGCGACGCAGGCTCGCGACGCTCCAGCGCGTCGCGTCGACGCCGTCGACGAAGATCTGTCCCGGCACGATGTCGACCAGACGCACGAGCGCCTGCGCCAGCGTCGACTTGCCCGACCCGGTCTTCCCGGTGACGCCGACGATCTTGCCGGCGGGGATCTTCAGGTCGACCGACTTCAGCACCTCGCGATCGCCGTACGCGATCGTGAGACCTCTCAGCTCGACCTCGCCGCGCACGGCGGCGGGGCGATACGCGTCGGCCGGATCGATCACCGCTGGCGGCGCGTCGAACAGCTCGTTCAAGCGCTCCATCGACGCCTTCGCGCGCGGCGCCATGCCGATCATCCAGCCGAGAGCGACCATCGGCCACAGCAGCAGCGTGAGGTAGGTGTAGAAGATGAAGAAGTCGCCGACCGAGAGGCGCCCGACGATCAGCTCGTACGCGCCGCCGGCGATCAGCACGAGCCGGCCGACGTCGAGCGCGAAGAACATCGCCGACGACGCCCGGCCGCGCGGGATCGCGGCGCGCAGGCTCTGCACGCGAAACGCTTCCGACGCCGCATCGAACCGCGCCCGCTCCTGATCCTCGCGCGCGAAGCTGCGCACGACGCGGATGCCGGCGAAGTTCTCCTGCGCGGCGTTCGAGAGGTCGGCGAGCAGCTCCTGCTGGCGCTTCGCCTCGCGGTGTTGCGGCTCCGCGTAATGCACCATCACCCACGCGATCAGCGCGAGCGGCACGAGCAGGAGGATCGCGAGCCGGAAGTCGAGGAACGCGAGCAGCGCCCATGCGGGCGGAAGGATGCAGATCGCCTCGGTGATGTACATCAACCCGGGGCCGACGAACATGCGGACCGTTTCGACGTCGGAAGTGAGCCGCGCCATGACGTCGCCCGTGCGCAGCCGCTGGAAGTACGACGGCGGTTGCGTGAGCAGGTGGCGGTAGAGGTCGTCGCGCAGCTCGAGCTCGATCCCGCGCGACGCGCCGACGACGCAGTAGCGCATCGTGAACTTGGCGACGCCCTTCGTGAGCGCGAGGCCGATCACCGCGGCGAAGTACAGCCACAGCGGGTGGTCGAGCTTGCCCTGGCTCAGGCCGTCGAGCGCGTGGCCGATCACGAGCGGCACGAACAGATCGAGTCCGCGCGCCATCGGGATGGCGGCGAGGCCGACGACGAGCTTGTTGCGATGGTGGGGCAGGTACCGCAGCACCCGCCGGAAGGGCCCGAGCATCCGGAGAGGTTAGCAGGGTCGAGTTCCCGAGGACCGTACGATGCTCGCTCCTCACCCGGAAAGCGATCGCGCTTCCATGCTCGTCCTCGGTGCAGTCTGTGTCCTGTCGGTCTCCGCGGTGCTCGCGCCGGGCACCGTTCCGCCGCTGCCGGGGATCCCGGCCGTCGTCGACACGCCGCGCGAAGGCGACGAGCAGGAGTTCGCGCGCTGGTGGTTCAAGAACGGCGAACGCGTGCTCGACGTGCGGCGGCGGCTCGCGGCGGCGCAGGCGGCTCGTGGGAGCGCCGGTTGGCGCGGCGCGAGTCGCGTGTCGGCCGCGAGCCGGGACGCGATCGTCAACGCGTTGCTCGATGCGCTCGCGAACCGTCGAACCGACGCCGTGGTCGAGGCGCCGGCATGCATCGCGCTCGGCAAGGCGAAGGACGCGCGCGCCGTCGGCCCACTCTTGGAGCGGCTCGCCGACGGCGACGCCGCGGTCCGCCGCCACGCGGCGTTCGCACTCGGCATCCTCGACGACTCGCAGGGCGCGGCGCGCCTCGTCGCCGCGCTGCAGGACGCGTCGAACGATCGCGCCGCCCGCGTCGACGCCGCGCTCGGCCTCGGGCTCGCGACCGACGCGGAGACGTGCGGCGCGCTGGCGCGGCTGCTCGACGAGAAAGCGCTGCTCGCGCTCGACCCGCCGCTCGCGAACGCCGTCCTGCTCGCCGCCGGCGCGCGCGCGGACGATGCGATCGCGGCGTCGATCGCGCATCTCGTGGAGCGCCGCGCGCGGTTGCGCCTCGATCAACGCACGGAGGGCTTTCTCGCGCTCGCGTTCGCGCACCGCGCGAAGTTGACCGACCTCGATCGGCTCACCGGGCTGCTCGCCGACGGCGACAACCGCTTCGTGCGCCGCGCGGCCGCGATCGGATTCGGCGTGGTGCTCGATCGCGCGGCCGACTCGGGGCGGGACCAGGCGAGGAAGCTCGTCGACCGCGTGTTCGCCGGGCCGAACCCGGAGAGCGACGTCGTCGCGCGGGCGCTTTCTCTTGCGTCGCTCGGCCGGATCGGCGGCGCCGGAGTCGCGGCGTGGCTCGCGCGGCGCTTCGACCCGGAGCCGCGGCCGACCGGTCCGTACGTGCTGCCTCACGCGATCCACCTGCAGCGCCAGATCGTGTCCGATCCGTTCACCGCGTTCGCGCTCGGCGCGACCGGCGAGGCGGGGCCGGGCGATTCGTGGCGCACGCTGCTCGGCAAGAAGTTCGACGACGAGCCGGCGCTCGACGCGCGCTCGGCGATCGCGCTCGGCATCGGACTGCAGCACGGCGGCGACGCCGGCGCGAAGCGCATCGTGAGAGAGCTGCGCTCGACGAAGAACCGCGACTTCGCCGGGCTGCTCGCGCTCGCGTGCGGTCTCGCGGGCGCGGAGTCGGCGGTCGAGCCGATCGAGGATCTGATCGAGCGACGCAGCGGCGGCGACGCGAACGTGGTCCCGTGTGCCGCGGTCGCGCTCGCGCTGCTCGGCGACGGCGGCGTCGAGGCGAAGCTGCTCGCGCGCCTCGCCGCGCAGAACGCGTCCGGTCCCGAGCTGGCGTCGGTGCTGCTCGCGCTCGGTCTCATCGGCGACGACGCCTGCGTCCCCGCGATCGTGAAACTCCTCGCGGACGATCGCGCGAACGCGCAGGTCCGCGCCGCCGCCGCCCTCGCGCTCGGCGAGCTGGTCGATCCGGACGCGGATCGCCGCACGGCGCGCTACCGCGTCGACCACGACGACTCGCTCGACCCCGAGGAATGGCGGCCGGGCGGATTCCTCCTCATCCTTTGATGCACTCCGGCGCGCGCTCCGCGTCAACGCCGCGGGAGCGTCGAGCACCGGGATCGGACCGGCTCGAACCAACGAGGCGTCACCGGCGGCCGCGCGCGGGGAAGATCCGCCTCGGCCCACCCCGGAGCCCGTTCCCATGCATCGTGTTCACTCGTTCGTCACGGCGGCGCTCGCCGCGTCGTGCGGCATCGCCGCGCCCGCGGTCGGCCAGTCGCTCCAAGACGGGCTGATGGTGTCCGGCTACTCGGACAAGGCGCTGCACGTCTTCGACCCCGTGACCGGCGCGCCGATCACCAAAGTGCCCGGCATGGACGGCGCGCAATCGCAGCGCTTCGCTCCCGACGGATCGCTGCTCGTCTGCCTCGAGGAGCTGCAGCAGGTCGTGCGCTTCGACGGCGTGACGGGGCAGTTCCTCGGCAAGGTCGTGTTCGACGATCCCGCGACGCCGCAGGACGAGACGGGAGGACTCCTCGGCCCGACGTCCGCCGTCATCGGGCCGGACGGCAAGCTCTACGTGTGCGGCTTCGATTCCGATTCCGTGCTGCGGTACGACGCGACGACCGGCGCTTTCCTCGACGTGTTCGTCGCACCGGGAACCGCGGGCCTCGACGGCCCTGACGCGGGCATGGCGTTCGGCCCGGACAACCAGCTCTACGTGCCGAGCTTCAACAGCAACAAGGTGCTGCGCTTCGACGGCGCCACCGGCGCGTTCGTCGACGTCTTCATCGCGCAGACGAACGGCAACATCTCGCGGCCGCGCATGCTGCGCTGGCGCTCCGACGGGCGGCTGTTCCTCGGCAGTTGGGGCAACGCGAAGATCAACACCTATGAGCTCGACGGAACGTTCATCGCGCGCTTCGCGACGCCGAGCACGCCGACGGGAATCCTGTTCGAGCACGACGGCAACGTGCTGGTCACGAGCGACAACACGAACAAGGTGATCCGCTTCGACGGTCAGACCGGCGCGAACCTCGGCGTGCTCGTCCCCGCGGGCAGCGACGGGCTCACCGGCGGCACCTACCTCGAGTTCTTCCACGACCAGGAACTGCACCTGCGGCGGCGCGGCGGCACCGCGGCGGGCGTCGCGAAGCTCGACGTGTCGAACGCGACGCCGAACGGGCCGCTCTTCTTCCTCGCGGGGTTCGTGAACGGCTCGGTGCCGGCGGGGCCGTGCCCCGACGCGTTGATCGGCATCGCCGACCTGCCGGTGATCGCGCCGATCGTCGCCGATGCGAACGGCCGCACCGCGCTGACGCTGCAGATCCCCGCGTCGGTGACGAGCACCGTGTACTTCCAACTCTTCGAGCTCGGGAAGTGCCGGCCGTCGGAGCTCGTCGTCGTCCGGCCGTGACGGCCGGCGCGCGAAACGCGCGCAGACTCGCTTGCCCGATCGTCGAGGTCGCGAATCGGCTCCGCGACGCAGCGGAGGCTGCATCAGCGCTCGAAGCGAGGTCGTCATGCACCGTTCGACCGAGTTCGCTCTGTCGTCCGCTCAGTCCATGATCGTGCTGAGCGTCGCCGCGCCCGCGCGCGGAAACGACGCGGTGGGCGCCGATCGTGCGATCGCGTCGAACGCGCAGCAGCGGTTCTTCGTCGAGCTCGGCGCCGGCGGCGTCGTGCTGCGCGAGCGCGCGGCGACCTCGTCGAGTGGTACGCGAACGACGCGCGCGGTCTCGAGCAGGGCTTCACGCTGACCGCGCGACCGGACGGCGCCGCCGAATTCGGCGACGCGCCGCTCGTGCTCGAGCTCTCGGTGGCGAGCGACCTCGTCGCGCATTCGAGCGGTGACGGCGTCGACTTCCTCACGGCGTCCCACCGCGTGCGTCGATGCGCTGCGACGAACGCACGATCCGCATCAGCGTCGACGACCGCGGCGCCCGGTATCCGGTCACGATCGATCCGCTCGCGTCGAGCCCGGTGTGGAACGTGACCAGCGGCCAAGGCGCGTCGAGCTTCGGTGCGTCTGTCGCGAGCGCGGGCGACGTGAACGGCGACGGGCGCGACGACGTCGTGACCGGCGGGCACAATTTCGACAACGGCAACCAGCGCGCGTGGGCCGACCTCGACTGCGACACGTGCGACGCGGGGGGCGCATACGGGATCGGCAAGTCGACCCGCGCCGGGCGGATGTTGAAGTCGACGCCGCCGGTGGTCGGCAGGGGGGCGACTCTCTCGCTGACCGCGGCCATCCCGAACGCTCCGGCGTTCCGGTTCGCGGGTTTCGCTCCCGCGTCGATCCCGTTCGACGGCGGCACGTTGCTCGTCGATCCGTTCACCGTGCTCGTCGGGACGTCGATGCCGGCGAACGGGCTGTGGTCCCTCGCGCCCCCCGATCCCCAATCTGCCGACGCTCACCGGAGTCGACGTCGAATTCCAGGCCGGGTGCATCGACCCGGTCGGACAACCGAGCTTCCACCACACCGCGTGTGGAGCGGCGTGCACTGGACGATTGGGAAGTGAGGCGACGGCGAAGCGAGCTCAATGCACCTGGAAGTGCGGTGAGTCCGCCATGTCGGTGTCGAGCCCGTCGCTGGCGAACACGCGGATGATGCAGTCGTTGCCGCGCCGGCTTCCCGCGGCGGGCGGCTCGAACGTGAACGAATAGGAGCCGTTCGGGCTGCGCTGCTGGACGCGGAGCGGCATGAACACGTGGCCGCCGTCACGACTCCACGCGACGTTGCACGTGATCCTGCCGGGATCCCCGTCGTCCTCCACTCGCCAGGCCACGCGGACTGCGCCCTTCCGGTCGGTGTCCCGAACCGCGTTCAACTCGACGACGTGCGGCGCGCGCGCGTCGGGTCCGCGAACTTGCTCGAAGACGACCTCGCGCGTGTCCGCGTCGAGGATCCGGATCCGGTCCACGACCGCATCTTGTGGCACGGCGAACCGAGCGACGAAGTGCAGGTCGCGCTCCGCCGCCGACTGATTCGGGCCGTCGGTCGCCGCCTCGACCGACCCGGCCGACGGCGTGGCAGCGAACCTCACGCTCTGCGTGACCTCGAGTCCCGACTTGCCCGGTCGCACCGAGAGCGAGACGTTGCGGAGCCCGTCGACCCTCGCCGTCCGATACACGATCTCCCCGATGCACTCGATCGACGCCGCGTGGAACGGCTTCGGCGGGAAGTGCGGCTCGGGAGGCGGCGGATACGGAACCTTGACGACGAGGCGCACCTTCGGAGCATGGATCACTCCGCGGGTGAACGTGCCGCGCAGGATGAAAGCGGCCGAGCGAGCGAACGCGAACGGGTTCGGATCGATCTCGACCGGCGACGGCGCGAACCGCAGCAGTCGCCAGTAGCAGCTCTCACCGATCCATGACTCCCAGGCCTTGCATCCCGGGGTCATCATCCCGTTCGACGTGTCGGGCTTGAAGAACCGCGTCGACTCGGGAACCGCGTTCGAAGCGGGATTGCCGAAGAGTCGGTCGCCGGGATCGAATCCGACGCCGGGACTGATCGAGTCCTCCGCGGGGGAGTTCTCCGAGCTCTCGCCCTCGCCGAAGGTGTGAGCGAGTTCGTGCGCGAGCGTCGCTTGGAATTCGAGCGGCAACGTCGTCGCGCACGCGGACTCCTTCCGGTCGGACCAGCCGTAGAACGCGAGCCGCCGCTGCGTGGACACGGCGCTGTCTTCCGGGATCCAGCCGAACACGCGCCGGTAGGTTCCCTCCGGAAGCGACGGGTCGTCGATCAGGTCGATGTACTGGGAGATCGCGAGCACCAGATCGTCGGCCTCGTCGCCGACGTCGACTTTCTCGTTCGCGCCGAGATCGCCCGTGTACTCGAGCGGGTCCGTGTCCAGCCATTCGCAGCAGCTCGGATCATCGGCGATCGGAAACGTCGCGCGCAGGAACGCGTCCGCGGTGCCCGGCTTCACGTCGGCCGGCATCACCTCCGCCGACTTCCCGCGCTGCGGCGGCAGTGCGACCGCGAGCCAATACACGCGGAGCGGGACCGGCGGATGGAGCCAGAACATCCGTGACCAGTGATCGAAGACCGTGGACCCGCTCGCGTCCGTCAGGTCGATCCGGAACTCGATCGATCCACCGATCATCTGCGCGAGTTCGGGCGAGCGGAAGTTGAGCGTTCCGCCGAGCTCGTACAGCGTCGCCTCCGACGGAACCTCGAACGGCGCGTTCATCGGCGGCAGATCCTGCACCACGAACAGGTTGTTCCGGACGATCGACAGCTTCCCGGAGACCTTCGTCCCCGCCGCCGCAGGATCGACCTTGACGCGCATCGCGACGGGGCGGCCCGAGAGCATCGGCACGGTGTTCCCCGTCAAGGACTGGATCCCCTGGGTCACCTGAACGTCGAGGATCTTCGCGCCGGCGGCGTGCGCGCGGGCGCCCGCCGAGATGGTGAGTGCCGTCGCGATTCCGCAGAGAACGCAATTTGCCCGGTTCGATCGGCCCATCCCTCCTCCTCTTGTTGGATGACGTGTCAGGGGCGCGCGCCCGCGTTCCGCAGGCCGAATTTCCGCGGGAATCGAGCCTGGTACTCTAGGTTCCGCGCCGGTCCGGAGGGAGATGAGCGACGCCATGGGGTCGATCTGGATCCAGCTCGTCGTCGCGGTCCTTGTCGCTCAGGAAAGACCGCTCTCGCTCGATGAATCCCGCGCGGGCCGGCTCGTCGTCGACGAGAAGGAGCGCGGAGTCGTTTCGTTCGAGTTCACGCCGACGTCCGATGGATCGTTCACGGTCGATGTGGAGTCGCTCGAGTTCGATGCGCGCGTGCGGGTCCGCGCTCCCGACGGGACGACCGTCGCGGACGACGACAATTCGGGCGCCGGTCTGAACGCGCGCGCGCGATTCGACGGTCACGCCGGCGAGCGGCGCGACATCCTGGTCTGGAGCGGCGCGGGCGGCGGTGGTGAGTTCCTCGTCACGTTGCGGGCATCGGGGCCCGCCGCGTCGAGCGCCGATCCTCCGGAACAAGCCGAAGCCGAGACAGCGTGGTTCGAGCACGCGGGCCAACGCGCGATCCTGGCGCAGAAGTTCGACTGGGGCATGCAGCTGCTCCGGCGCGCGGGAGGGCTGCGTTACTACTCGGGCGCGTTCGACGCTGCGCGCGCGGACTTCCTGCTGTTGTTGTCGAACGCGAGGGCGCGCGGCGCGCGCCTCTTCGAGCGCACGGCGCTCGCGTTCCTCGGCGCGATCGACAAGGCGGCCGGCGATTTCGTCGCAGCCAAGTCGTCGTTGATCGACGCGGTGACGTTGCGCGATGGGGAGGCGGCGGAACCGTCGATCGACTCCTTCGCGCTCGACGCGCTCGGCGACGTGCAGCACTTGCTCCACGAAGACGAATCCGCGCTCGCGACGTTCGAGCGCCTGGCCGCGGTCGCGGAGCGAGCGCCCACCGACGTTCGAGCCCTCATCCTCTCCAAGCGCGGCCGCGAACTGCGCGATCTCTCTCGAATCGACGAAGCGCGTTCCGCCCATCAGCAGGCCATCGAGCTGATCGAATCCGGTCCGGCGAACCCGTACTACGAGTGTCAGGTGCGCGGTCTGTTCGCCGTGTTCCTCGATGAAACCGGAGAGTTCGAGAGAGCGCGCGCGACGTTCGACGAGGCGCTCGAAGCGGCGCCCGATGACTCCGCATGGGACGTGCGCATCGATCTGCTCGGCAACAGTTGCAACACGCTGCTCGCGCTCGGCCGCCTCGCGGACGCGCGCACGCGCGTCGCGGAGCTCGAGTCCCTCGCCGCGCTCCACGCCGGACCGATCCAGGCGGCGCAGGTCGATCTGACCGCCGCGACCGTGGAACTGCGCTCGGGGGACACGAACGCGGCGCGCGCACACGCGACGGATGCGGCGGAACGGCTCCGCGGGCCCGGGCAGACGGAGCTGCGCATCGCGGCGCTCTCGATCCTCGCCGTCGCGCAATGCGATGCCGAGGATTTCACCGCGGCGAGCGGCACGCTCGACGAAGCGGAGCGATCGTGCGTCGCGTACGGCGACGGGGCTGCCGACGCGTTGCGCAAGATCCGCATCGATCAATCCTGCGTCGCATCCGCGCAGGGCGACCTCGATCGCGCCGAGCGGTGCGCCTCGGTTGCGCGCGACAGCGCGGTGAAAGCGAATCACGAGACCGACATCGCCACCAGCGACGCGAGCCTCGCATGGATCGCGTTCCTCCGCGGGAAGCTCGACGCCGCGGACGGCCTGGCGGATTCCGCCGCCGCCGTGTTCGACCGCCTCGAGATCACCGAGCGGCGACTCGACGTCCTCGACACGCGCGCCCACGTCGCGCTGGCACGCGGCGATCTCGAGCGCGCCGCCGCGCTCGTCGAGGCCGCGACGAACCTCGTCGATCAGCAGCAGGTTCGTGCGCTCGACAGCCTGAGCGCGGCGCTCGTGCGCTCGCGTTCGAGTCGCTTCGGCGAGCTCGCGTTGGACGTCGCGATCGCCCGCGCGCAGCGCATGAAAGAAGGCGAGCGGGACTGGAGCGGGGCCTTGCGCGCCGCCGCGCGATGGAAGGGCCGAGCGCTCCTCGAAGGTCTCGAAGCGTCCGGCGCGGACGCCGCCCGGCCGCAGGACGCGATTGCCGCCGACTCCGTCGGTCGATCGCTCGCGCCGCGTCAGGCGCTGGTCGAACTGGCCGAGGGGTCGAGCGAGATCTTCGCGTTGATCGTCACGCCGGACTCGGTCCGCGCCGTCACGCTCGGCGACAAACGCTCGCTCCACTCCGCATGCGACGCCTACGCGCAGGCGATCTCCGATCGCGCCGGGGCCGGCACGTTGAAGTCGCTGGGAACGACCGTCGGCCGGAGATTCGCGCCGTTGTTCGCGGCGCTCGATGCCGGCGTCGAGGACCTCGTCGTCGTCCCGACACCGCGCCTCGCGCAGTTCCCGATCGACGCGATCGTGCTCGAGGCGCCGACTCGAGCGGAATCCGGAGCCTCCGCTCCGTCGAGTGAATTGGAGTTCGCGCTCGATCACTACTGCGTGACGTGCCTCCCCGCATCGGAAGTCCTCGCGGAGTTGCGATCGCGTGCCGCACGGACACAGCCGCCGCGGACGCTTCTGCTGGGCGACCCGATCTGCAGCGCCGAGACGATGCGGTCGATTCGCGCGACGTTGCGCGGTCCGGCGGGTTCGGCCGGGGAGTTGCCGCGGCTCGACGGCTCGTGTCGTGAGCTGGTGGCGATCGCGCGGCACGCGCTGCTGTCCGATGATGATCCCAAGGACGCGCGCACGTTCGCCGAGCTCGCCGGACTGGAAGTCGAACGGGACGGCGCGCGGAGCGCGCGCACCTTCGACATCCACCTCGGACGAAGCTGCAGCCGCGCCACGGTCGCGGGTGACCTGACGCGCTACTCGATCCTGCACTTCGCGACCCACGGGCTGGTCGATCCCGTGGAGCCGCGGCGAACCGGACTCGTCCTCTCCGACGACCGACCCGGAGACGGCATCCTCACGCTCGAGCACGTGACGCGACTGCGGCTCGATGCGGACCTCGTCGTGCTCTCCGCGTGCGGCACCGCCTGCGGTCCCGTCGTGCGCGGCGAGGGAGTGGAGTCGCTGGCGTGGGCGTTCCTCCGCGCCGGCTCGCGATCGGTGGTCGCGACGCTCTGGAGAGTCGACGACGAACTCACCGCGACGACGATGACACGGTTCTACGACCACATGCTGCGAGGTCGGATGTCACCGTGCGAAGCGCTGTGCGCGGCGAAGCGCGAGCAGCGCAAGAATGCGGCGCGCGGTGTCGCGATGCCGAGCGGCACCCGCGCGCTCGATCGATCGGACGACCCGTGGTCGTGGGCCCCGTTCGTGTTCCTCGGCGCGCCCTCGGCGCGTTAGTTCCGGCGCCGCCCCGTCATGTTCGTGTCGCTCGCGAGGTCGCTCAGCGTTCCCTTCACCTTGAACTCGTAAGCGCCGCCGGCATCCGTCGTGACGACGATCCAGATCCACACCGTCTGTTTGGACGGTCCGATGTTCCGGAAGGAGTTGCTCGCGAACCGCACCTCGTCTTCGAGCTTCACGACCGGCGCGTTGCCCGCGCGATATGCGTTCGACTTCGGGTTGATCGGGTAATTGATCGTCGAGTTGGACGACCCGGCCATCCATGCGCTGACCTGCGTCGGATCCTCGTCGTCCTTGGTGATGGTGAACTCGACGAGCAGCCCGCCGCCGTTGCCGTAGCTGACGCGCGCCATGGCGGTCGGCGCGGATTCCTTGTGGGGACCCTTCGCTTCGTTCTTCCGTTTCGATGCCATCGGTCGATCTCCGGATCCGATCGCGAGCCACGTGCTCACGTCTTCAGGTTCATCCCGACGAATTCGAACGGCAGGTCCGGGGTGAGGGTCCATGTCTTCGTGTAATCGGAAGCGGTGCCGTCGTCGAGCCAGACGCGAGCCCAGACCCAGCACTTCTTCTGCGCCGCGCCGATGTTCCGGTACCCGTTCCGATATTGCACTTCCGTCGCCGCATCGAGCAGGGAGTCGCCGGCGAAGTAACTGTCGCTCGGAGTCGCAGGCAGCGGAATTGGTCCCGAACTCGCGGACCCCTTCGCCCACGCCTCGATCATCTCCGGCCCCGCGCTGCCGTTCTTGGTGATCTCGAAATCGATGAGGAGCCCGCCGCCGATTCCGTACTGGACGCGCGCCTGAACCGTGGGCGCGTTGCCGGCGCCTCGCTTGCGCTTCTTCCGCAGGCGCTCGATCTGACGCAGCCGTTGGCGCAGGCTGGGGCGCTTCGTCTTGCGCCGCGCGTGTGGTTTGCGGCCGTGCTTCGGACGGGGCTTCCGCTTCATCGCCGATCTCCCAAGGGCCTCGAATCCCGAGCGAAGGACGAGATCCTAGAGAGACGGTCGGACCGGGAGAGCGGCGCGGGACGCCGAGGTCGGTCTAACCGACGACCGGGGCCGAGCGCGTCCTCACCGCCGTCCGCACGCCGGGGGCGGGTCCCTTCAGCTCCTTCTCCATGAGCTTGTCGCCGATGTAGTGCATCGACTCCTTCGGCTTGTCGGCGGGGAGCGGGAAGCCCTTCTTGAAGTGGAAGCAGAACTTCGCCTCGACGCCGCATGCGTGGCAGCGCGGGCCGAAGCAGTCGGGCGTCGCCTCCGCGCGGCCGGACTTCTCCCACTCCTTGAGCAGGAACTTCTTGTCGACGCCGGGCGCGATGTGATCCCACGGCAGCGGCTTCGCCGGATCGAGCGTGCGGTTCACCTCGTGCTTCACGTCGACGCCGCACTCTTCGAGCGAGCGCTTCCACGTCTCCCACTGGAAGCCTTCGTCCCAGGCGTCGAACTTCGCGCCGTTCCGGTACGCGGTGAGCAGGAGCTTGCCCATGCGGCGATCGCCGCGGCAGATCAGCGCCTCGAGCAAGGACGTCTCGGCCATGTGGAACTTGAACTTCACGCGGCGGTTCACCGCCGCCGCGCGCAGCATCTGCTGGCGCTCCTTGATCTCGTCCTGTTCGAGCATGCGCGCCCATTGGAACGGCGTGAACGGCTTCGGCACGAACGTCGACACGGTGCAGTTCACCTTGGCCGCGTAGTGCTTCGTCACCGTCTGCCGCAGCTTCGAGACCTTGTCCGCCATGTCGTAGATCGCGAGCAGGTCTTCCGCGGTCTCGCCGGGCGCGCCGAGCATGAAGTAGAGCTTCACGAGGTCCCAGCCGTTCTCGAACGCGGCGCGCGCGGTCGCGAAGAGGTCCTCGTTCTTGATCTCCTTGTTGATGATGCGGCGCAGGTGATCGGTGCCGACCTCGGGGGCCATCGTCAGCCCGGCTTTGCGGACCGACTTCATGCGGCCGGGGAGGAGCGAGAGCTGCTGCGTCACGCGAAGCGAGGGGAGCGCGAGTCCGACCCGGACCTTCGCGAACTCGTCGTCGCACTTCGACATCAGGTCGAGGATCGCGGGGTAGTCGCCCGACGAGAGGCTCTGCAGCGAGACCTCGTCGTACCCGGTGTTTCGGTAGGTCTCGAGCGCGAGCTGCACGAGCTTGTCGGGCGACCGCATCCGCACCGGACGCTTGAGCATGCCGGCCTGGCAGAATCGGCAGCCGCGCGTGCAGCCGCGCATGATCTCGAGCGCCGTGCGATCCTGCACGACGCGCGTGGCGGGGACGACCGGCTTGGTCGGGAAGAACGCGTTCTCGAAGTCCATCACCGTCGCGCCGATCACCGGCGACGCGATGCCTTCGACCAGCGGATCGAGCCCGAGGTAGTCGCCCGCGGGGTCGTAGCGCGGGACGTAGAAGCGCGGCACGTAGCAGAACTCGTGACGGCGCGCGATCGCGAGCAGGATGTCCTCGCGCGAGCCGCCGCCCTGCTTCACCTCGTCGATCGTCGCGACGAGGTCCAGCACCGCCTCTTCACCGTCGCCGATCACGAACACGTCGATGAAGTCGGCGAGCGGTTCCGGGTGCGTCGCGCCCGAGCCGCCGGCGATGACGATCGGGTCGCGATCGCCGCGCTCCGCCGCATGCAGCGGGATGCCGCCGAGGTCGAGCATGTAGAGGACGTTCGTGTACGTCATCTCGGCCTGCAGCGAGAAGCCGAGGACGTCGAGCTCGGAGAGCGGCGTGTGCGACTCCCAGGTGAACAGCGGGATGCTGCGCGACTTCAACTGCGCGCCCATGTCGGGCCACGGCGCGAACGTCCGCTCGCACCACACGTGCTCGAGTGAGTTCAGCACGCCGTAGAGGATCTTCACGCCGAGGTGCGACATCCCGACTTCGTAGGTATCGGGGAACGCCATCGCCGCGCGGACGCGGACGCGCGCGGGATCCTTCGCGACCTGGTTCCACTCGCCGCCGATGTATTGCGCGGGGTTCTTGACCTGTTCGAGGAACGGTCGGATGCGGTCGAGCACGCTCGTCATCGTCGTCGATTCATCGGGGCGCCGCGGTTGCCGCGGGCACAGTGGAGGAGTCTGCGGAAAGCGCCGTCAGAATAGGTCGGAATGACGCTCCCGCAAGCAGTGCATGCGATCGCGCTCTCCGCGGTGCTCGTCCTCGCCCCGCGCGTGGACTCGGAACCGGACGCGGAGCTGCGCGCCGTCGCGGGGCGCGTCGCGGCGACCGCAGGCCGCGCGGCGCCAGCCGCAACGACGGGCGCAGACGTCGCGCCGGACGCGATCCGATCGCGCGTGGGGCGCGCGTTCGACGCGATCGTCCCCGCGAGCACCGCCGCGGCGCTGCGCGACGAGATCCAGGCGCTCGGCTTCGCCGGAGCGGACGGCGACCTCCGGGCGCGCGCCGTCGAGTTCGCCGCCGCCGCGTTCGACCGCGCGAGCGAGCCGCGCGATCTCGCGGGACAGATCCAGGCCACGCGACTGTTCGCGATCGAGTCGGTCGCGGCGCGGTGCGACGCCGCAGCGTTCATCGCCGCGGGCAAGGACTCGGACGCGCGGCTCGCGCGGCTCGCGGTCGTCGTCGGCCTCGGCGTCGACCTCGCCGACCGCACGCTCCGCGATCACGCGGACGAGATCGCGAAGGCCACCGCCTCACGCGCAGTCCCGGACTCCGCGACGTGGGATCCGTTCGGCGCCCTCGCCCGCGTCGGCGCATCGCCGTGGGAAATCGGCGTGTGGTCGTTCGCGATGATCGACGGCGCCGCGTTCGTCCGGTTCGTGCGCGACCGCGACGCGTCCGCGCTCGACCGGCTGCTGACGGAGCCGCCGGATTCGACCGAGCTGGTGATCGATCCGCAGCGCTGGATCGATCGCACCGACGCGCCGCACGCCGTGGCCGCAAGCGATCTCTCGGCCGCGCTCGGCGCGGGGTGGAAGCTCGTCGCGGACGACGTGGTCGGCGCGATGCAGCTCGAACTGTGGTGCTCGACGGAAGGCGAGCCGGTGCGCGCGATCCGCGCGGTCGCGGGCTGGGCGGGCGATCGCTGCCGCGTGTACCGCGACGGCGCCGACGTTCTGCTGCAGTGGACCGGCGAGTTCGACTCGGAAGCGGACGCCGAGCACGCCGCGGAGGCGATCGCCAAGGTCTTCGCGCGCCGCACGCTCCGCGCGACCGGCCGGCGTCCGGATGAGTCGGAGGGGACCGCGCGGCGGCGCGTCGACGGGAGCGGCCGCGTCATCGACGTCGTCGATCGGAAGGACCGACGCGTCGTCTGGCTGTCGGGCGCCGCCGCCGCGCGGCCGGAGCTGATGACTCGCGCCCTCGGCGGCTGATCGTCGCGTCAGCCACCGACGTTCGTGCCGCCGCCGAGGTCGACGTCGCGATCGTCGCCGATGGCGGTCGAGGTCTGGGAGAACGTGTCGTTGCCGGCGCCCGTGCGCACGAAGAGGTCGTCGCCCACGGTCGTGTCCTGAAGCACGATCGCGTTGCCGCCGGCCCCGGCGCGGATCCGGACGTCGCCGCGGATGACCGTGTCGTTCGACACCGCGAGCGCATCGTCGCCGTCCCCCGACGTGATCGAGAGTTGCCGCGCGCGCAGCCCAGCGCATTCGAGCTGCTGATTGCCGCCGCCGATCCTCAGGTCGCAGTTCCCACCGCACTCGACGGCCTCGATGCCGAACATGTCGCCGCCATCGCCGGCCCGCAGCGAGATGTCGCGGCCGACGTTCACGGTATCGAAGCCGGCGATCACGACGCCGGTCCCGTGCGCGGACTGGAGGAGGAGCGCGACGTCGCCGAGCAGACTCGACTCGGTGATGCCCGCCGACACCAAGCCGCCGTCGCCCGCGTGGTCCACGCGAAAGTCGCCGACGATCGCGGACTCGTCGACGACGACCGTGAGGTCGCCGCCCGGGCAGCGCACCGTGAGGTCGCCGCGGATCAGGGAGCCGTCCGTGACGTCGACCGTTTCGCTCGAGAACGGCGCCGACATCCGCACTGCACCGTCCAGTGCGGTTTCCTCCACGGACAACGTGTTGTCGCCCGCGCCCGCCTTGAACGTCACCTTCCCGTGCACCTGCGAGCGCGAGAACAGCAAACGATCGTTCCCGACGCCGAGCTTGCAGTTCACGTCGCCGGCGACGTCGGCCTTGATGAACTCGCAACTGTCGTCGCCCGAGTCGTCCTTCATGACGACGTCTCGATCGACCGCGGCTTCGTTGACCGCGAGGGAGTCGGAGCCGATGCCGCCCTTCATCTCGACGCGGCCACGGACGTGGCAGCGGTTCACCAGGATGATGTCGCCGGAGCCACCGTCGTTCCTCCCGTCCAGTTCCACGTCGCCGAAGATCGCCGAGTTCTCGCCGACGGTGAGATCGTCGCCGGCCGCTCCGCCGTCGATCCGGCAGTCGCCCTTGACCACGGTGGTGCCGATGCGGAGCAGCACGCGGCCGCCCGCGGTCGAGCCACGCACGTCGCCGTCGACGCGCGTCGCCGTAGTGAACAACGTGCCCATCCCGCTGTCGCCGCCGATGACGCGGAGGTCGCGGGCGATGCGCGCGCGATCGACGAGCGCCGTGTGGATGCCGGAGGGATACGAGTAGCGGACGTCCTTCGTGACGCCGTCGAACAGCGACGGCGCAGCGGACCCGTTCACCGTCGTGCCCGCGTTCGGCGTCACGCGGAACTGCTTCGCGTTCGCGACGCCGGCCTGGTCGATCGTCACGTCGTCGGTGGTCGCGGACGCGACGACCTGCAGCGAGCCGCCGCTCACCGACACCGTGACGTCGCCGGCGCGAAGCGGAGCGGATGCCGCAGCGAGCGCGACGAGAGCGAGGGCGAATCGAAACGGGCACATGGAACAATCTCCTTCCGATGATCGGTGCGTCGTGGGCGCCGGCCGTGTCATGACTCGACGTTCGCGCCGCTGCCGAGGTCGACCTTGCGCTTGCCGGCGAGGATGAACGTGTTCAGCGTGAGCGTGTCGTTGCCGGAGCCGGCTTTCAGGAGCAGGTCGCCGCCGACGGTTGCCTTGAACAACGTCATCAGGTTGTCGCCGTCGCCGGAGCGGATGACGAGGTCGTGCGACACGATCGTGTTGTCGGAGAGCGTGATGACGTCCGTTGCCGAACCGGTGCGGAGGTCGGCCGTCTCCGTGCGCGACGTGACCACGGCGATCGACTTTCCGCCGTCGCCGAGCTTCACGCCGAGCCGTCGGTCGATGAACAGGTCGGTGAGGATGACGTCCTGCACTCCGGAATTGCCGGAGACGAAGAGATCCTGCCCGAAGGCCGACCGCAGGAACGAGACCGCGTCGGACTCCGGGTCTTCGACCCTGCCGAGGTCGACCTTGGTCGGTCCGACCACGGTGATGCGATCCGCCGTGAACGTGTCCGCTCCCGCGCCGAACTTGACGTTCAGTCCGCGCGCGAACTCGGCGTTTTGGCCGTCGAGGACGTTCACGCCGTCGCCCATCCGGAACGACGCGCTGCCCTGGATCGACGTGGAGACGTAGATCGA
Source organism: uncultured Phycisphaeraceae bacterium (assembly GCA_964493525.1). Lineage (GTDB taxonomy): Bacteria > Planctomycetota > B15-G4 > B15-G4 > JADJEK01 > CAZBOK01. The sequence continues at coordinate 24,784 of CAZBOK010000012.1, forward strand.
CATCTCGTCGTTGCCGGCGCCGGCACGGACCTTCAGCCGGTTCTCGAGACGCGCCCCGAGCGTGAAGAGTGTGTTGTTCCCGGACCCGAGGTCGATATCGACGCCCTTCCCGACGGTGCCGCACTGCACCGAGGCCGAGTCGTTGCCGGAACCGAGTCGCGCGCGCGCCGAGCCCTGAACCGTGGCGTCGAACAGGTCGAAATCGTCGGTGCCGTCGTCGTCGGTCACGCGCACGTCGCCCTCGACGGTCGAGATCGCCACGCTCATGATGTCGTCGCCGTCCCCGCCGTCGACGACGAAGTCGCCGCGCACGAGGCTGTGATCGACCTGGATGAAGTCCGAAGAGCCGCCCGCGTTGATCCGGAGGTTTCGCGCCACGATCGACCCTTCGCCGACGATGAACTGGTCGCCGTCCGAACCGCCCGCGAACCGCACGTCGCGCCTAAGGATCGTGCGCTCGATCACGGCGCCGATCCGTTGGTTCGCGGTCGTCACGCGGCAATCGCGCTTCACGGTGGCGAACGACACGGTCAACGCGAGGTTGCCCGCCGCGCCGCCGGTGATGCGCAGGTCGCGCGGCAACACCGCGCGAACGATCGCGAGCTTGTCGAGGCCGTCTCCGAGCGAGCACTTCACGTCCTGCGAGACGCCGTTGAACAGTTGAGCGCTCGCGGACCCGTTCACCGTCGAGCCCCCGGTCGGCGTGATCCGGAACTGCTTCGGGTTCGTGAGACCGTCCTGGTCGATCGTCAGATCGTCGGCGCTGGAGCTGCCGGCGATGACGAGCGCGCCATTCTTGACGGTGACCGTCGAATCGCCGGCGCGCGCGGCGCAGCAGAGGGCGAAGATTGCGGAGCAGGAGAGCGCGGTCGATCGCATGCGGGACGCCTTTCGAAAGTCACGGTCCGACGTTCGCACCGCCGCCGAGGTCGGGCTCGCCGTGGTCGGCGACGGTGGTTCGGATCAGCGAGAGCGTGTCGTCTCCCGCGCCGGCGCGCACGCGGAAATCGTCGGCTGACCTGCGCTTCATTCGCGGATCCGACCCCGGGCCCGCCGCCGACGATCGGACGATTCGTCCGTCGGTCTCGCGTCACGCCGAGCGGATCTCGGCCAGGAAAAACCGCAGTGTGCGCGGTCGCGTCAGTGGCGGCGTCGCGCGGTGAACATGCGGCGCTCGGGATGCGATTCCGAGTTGCCGAGCACGAGGAGGTCTTTCAGCGGCGAGTAGTACCGGCCGAGC
>CAZBOK010000013.1:0-25571 GCA_964493525.1 uncultured Phycisphaeraceae bacterium
CGCCGCGCGCGCGAGCTCGCCGAGGAACCGGTCGAGGAAGCGGTAGTACCCTTCGACGACGCTCGTCCACCGCGTCTGCCACGCGTCGCTCGCGGCGTCCTGCCGCCGCCACGCGTTGCGCAGGATGTCGAGCCCCGTCAATCCGAGCTGCAGGTACTCGGGCTGTTCGTGCTTCAGGACGTCGAGCGCCGCGCGCTGCGCGAACGCGTCGTAGAGCGCGGGGCGCACCACGGCGAGCGTGCCTTCGAGTCCCGCGGCGGCGATCTCCGGGAAGTCGGCGCGGAGCTCGGTCGCGTCGATCAGCGCCGCCGCGAGGCGCTCCTTCAACTCCGGCGGCGCGAACGCGCGCGCGTCGCGCGTCTCGGTCGGTCCGCCGCCCTTCGCCGCGAGCTGCTCCGCCGCGCGCAGCTCGAGGTACGCGCGCTCGCTGACGTTCACCGAGCCGGGCGGCGCCGACGGGCCGGCCGGCCACGACGACCAGAAGTTGATCGACGCGACACGCACGCGCCCTTCGGCGGCGACGTCGATCGCGCGCTTCACGCGCGTCATCGAGCCGGTGACCGCGACTTCCTCCGACAGACCGAGCGCCGGGAGCAGGAACGCCGCGGCGCGGCCGAGGCCGGGCGAGCGCGCATCGAAGTCGAGCGCCTGCGAGAGCCCCACCACCTTGTCGCGATAGAACGAGTCGATCCCGTGGCGTTCGACCGACAGCCCGGTGACGGCGGTCGTCCAGAACGCGGGCGGCACGGAGCGCCGCCAGTTGACGAGCGTGAGCGTCGCGCCCGAGTCGGCGAGCGCGCGCAGCTCCGGCATCCAACCGCGGCTCACGGCATCGTCGGCGTTCTCGCGCGTGAGCCCGTCGACCGCGACCAGGACGACGCGCTTCGCCAGCGGTTCGGTGCGCGTGATCGCTTCGCCGCGCTCCGCGAACTCCGGCGCGTTCGGCTGCACCACGCGGAACAGGATCGGGACGACGATCGCGAGCAGCGCCGACAACCCGAGCCAGACGCGGTCGGCGCGCGACGCGCCCGCGCGCGCACGGACGCCGAAGCCGGGAATCGACGCCGCCACGGCGAGCGCCGCCGCGTGCATCACACGCCCCGCGAGCAGCGCGAGCAGGAGCGCGGCGAGCCACGCGAGCGGATGCACGACGACCTCCGGCAGCCCCGAGCGTTGCGCGAGCGGCGGGCCGTAGTGCCGCCAGAACAGCAAGAGGTAGACGAACGCGCCGGCGAACGCGGCGAGGAACGCGCTGCGCGCCGAGAGCTCGACCTTGTCGACGAACCGCCGTGTGAACCGGAAGAAGACGAACAAGAGGATGCCGGAGCAGAGGCCGAGCACCGTCGCGCCGAGCACGCCGAGCACGCAGAACCACGCGAACAGGACGAGCGCGTCGCGGAACGACAGCACCGGGAACGGCGGCGCGGCGAGCGAGACCAGCCCGAGCAGGAACGCCAGCACACCGCCGAGCGCGAGGCCGACGCCGATGCCGACGCGCAGATGCGTGCGCCACGCCGGCCGCTTGCCGGAAAGACCGCCGACGAAGAACCGCGACAGCGGGTTCTCGAGATACCCCAGGTCCTTCAGCTCGTCGCGCAGGCGATTCGGATCGGGGGCGGCGGTCATGGCACGGCGACGAGGGTAGCAGTTCGCGCGGGATTCCCGGTCGGGGCGCCGGCGCCCGCGGCGATCGATTGAGTCGGTCGCTGCAATCGGCCGATCAGAGTCCCGCGGGCTCGCCGTAGAATCCCGCGCCACCCATGGCCGAAACCCCGCCGCGCCCGCGCTCAGAACGCCTCGCCGCCTTCGGGCTGTTCCTCCTGTCCGCGGCGATCCTCTTGCTCGAGGTCGGGCAGGTCCGCATCTTCTCGTTCATCCTGTGGCATCACGTCACCTACCTCGTGGTGACGGTGACCTTGCTCGGGTTCGCCGCCGGCGGGACGTGCGCGGCGTTGATCCGCTGCGTCGATCCCGCGGCACGCGCAGCGCGCGCGGCGTTCTGGTTCGCGCTGATGTCGGTCGCGGTGTTCGCGTTGCTCGCGCACCACCAGATCGCGCTGCTCACGTCGACCGAGGGCAGCAACCCCGCGCTCAAGGCGGCGTTCGCCTACCTCTATCTCGTGGTGCCGTTCTTGTTCGGCGGGCTTGCGGTCGCCGCGGCGCTCGACGGCGAAGGACGACAGGTCTCGCGGCGCTACGGCGTCAACATGATCGGCTCCGCGCTCGGCGCGATCCTCTCGCTGCTCGTGCTCCCCCACGTCGGCGGCGGCGGCCTCGTGCTCGTCACCGGTGCCCTCGCCGCGCTCGGCGCCGGGTGCTTCGCGACGTCGGCGAACCGGCGCGTTCTCGCGGCGCTCTCGATCGTCCTCGCGCTCGCGTGCGGCCTCGGCATCCCGTTCGCCGATCGGCTGTTCCCGTTCCAGGTCGCGCCGGGCAAGTCGCTCGCCGCCGACCTCGCGCGCGGTGAGCCGCTGCTCGAGACGCGCTGGGATCCGATCTGCCGCGTCGACGTGATCGGCGACGAAGCGCGCTCGGAAGGACTGCACGTCACTCAGGACGGCGACGCGCCGACGATGATCCTCTCGGAGCGCGCGCGCGCGCGGCACGTGCAGTCGTTGTCGCAGTACATCCTCGGCTACGCGCTCGAGACCGGTCACCTCGACAACGTGCTGGTGATCGGCGTCGGCGCCGCGCAGGACGTCGCGACCGCGATCTCGATGGGCGCGAAGCACGTCGTCGGAGCGGAGATCAACCGCTCGACGGCCGACCTCATCACCAAGCGGTTCGACGCCTACGCCGGCCACTTGATGACCGACCCGCGCGTCTCGCTCGAGCTGAAGGACGGCCGCTCGCTGGTCGCGCGCACGCACGACAAGTTCGACGTGATCCAGTTGACCGGCGCCGACACTTACGCCGCGCTCGCCGCGGGCGCGAACCTCGTCGCGGAGAGCTACCTCTACACGATGGAGGCGATGCGCGATTACCTCGACCACCTGAACGACGACGGCGTCCTCGCCGTGCTGCGCTGGCGCTTCGATCCGCCGCGCGAGGACCTGCGGCTGTTCGGGATGGCGGCGCGCGCGTTCGTCGAGCGCGGCGAGACCGACCCCGCGGCGCACCTCGCGGTGATCAGCGTGAAGGTGAAGACCGATTCCACGCCCGGCGCACCGCAGGTCGACGCCGCGTACTCGGTCACGCTGGTGAAGAAGTCGGCGATGACGCAGAAGGACGTGCAGACGCTCCGGCAGTTCTGCACCCAGCGCGCCGACAAGGATCGCTTCACGCTCAGCTTCGTGAAGGGCGGGACCAACGAGCGGCCCTACCAGGACTTCGTCGACGCGATCGCGAAGGGCGACGATGCAGCGCGCACGTTCGAGGACGCCTACCCGTATGCGATCGATCCGGTCACGGACGATCGGCCGTTCTTCTTCCAGTACTACCGCGGCAAGGACGTGGTCGGCAGCGACGAAGGCGGCAAGCCGCACTTCCTCTCGGTCGTCGGCGGCGGACCCGCGGGCCTGCAGGTCCTGTGGTACTCGCTGGTCGGCTCGATCCTGCTGGTCGTCGTGCTCGTGCTCCTGCCGCTTCTCGTGTTCCGGCGCGGCGGGTTGCGCGTCGAAGGCGCGACGCGGCAAGTCGTCTACTTCACGGCGGTCGGGCTCGCGTACCTCGCGGTCGAGATCGTCACGCTGCAGCGGCTCACGCTCTACCTCGGGCATCCCTTGAAGGCGCTCGGCGCGGGGTTGCTCGCGTTCCTCGTGTTCTCCGGACTCGGCGCGGCGACCACCGCGCGCGTCGCGCCGGGCCGCGAGCGGCGCGGCGCCGGGCTCGCGTGCTGCGTCGTCGTGCTCCTGCTCGCCGCGCACGCGCTGCTGGTGCCGAAGCTCTACACGGCGACGCTCTCGATGGACGACGACGTGCGCCTGTGGATCGCGATCGCCGCGCTCGCGCCGATCGCGTTCGCGATGGGCTTCCCGTTCCCGCTCGCGCTGCGCCAGGCGCGCGCCGCGGCGCCCGCGCTCCTGCCGTTCGCGTTCGGCGTGAACGGCGCCGCGTCGACGGTCGCGAGCGCGGCCGCAATCCTTTTCGCGATGGACTTCGGTTTCTCGCGCGTGCTCGCGGGCGCCGCGGCGCTGTACCTGATCGCCGCGTTCGCGCTGCCACGGTCCGCGACGCCGCGCGCGGGCTGATCGCGCTCGCCTACTTCTTCTTCGGTTCGTTCCGCGCTTCCGCGTCGAGCACGAAGAGGTCGATCATGGTGCGGATCTCGTCGTGCGTGAACTCGTTCGGGTGCGAGAGCGCGAGCGCGAGGTTGCGCGGCTCGACCGCCTTGCAGTCCTTGCCGAGGCGCTCCTTCAACTGCTCGTAGCCGCCGCCGACGCGCTCGTCGTTTTGCTCTTCGTCCGGTTCGGACGCGGGTTCGTGCCGCTTCATCGCTTCGACGAGCTCGAGCGCGCCCTTGTCGCCGGCGCGCGCGGCGCAGATCACCGACGCGTGGATCGTGCGCTCGATCCACTGCATCTCGGCGAGCGACATGTGCTCCTCGCGGAGCGACGCGCCGAGCGAGTCCCAGGTCGCGACGAACGAATCGCCGAGTTCGGACGCCGCGCCGAAGATCGACTTCACGCGCGCGACCACGCCGCGCTCGGAGCCCTGCGCCGCGCGATCGAACCGCTCGGCCGCGCCGCGCAGCGGCGTCGAGGCCTCGGCGCGCACGCGGAGGAACGCGTCGAACCGGGCCGCGGGCACGATGCCGTCGGCGGGGACCGTGAACGGGAATTCGGTGTTGGTCGCGGCCGCGCGCTCGAAGCCTTGCTGGTAGGACTTCGAGATCTTGAAGCTGAAGTATCCGATGCCGCCGCCGACCGCGAGCGCCACGACGGCGACGACGCCGCACCCGACCATCATGCAGCCGCGCATGGGTTCTCCGCTGACTCGTTCTGGTGTGGCCGGCCGCTCAGCCCTGCGCGGCGAGCGCCTTCTCGATCTCGGGCGCGAGCGCCTCGGGCGTCGTCTTGCTCGAGTAGAAGCCGATGATCTTGCCGTCCTTCCCGATCAGGTACTTGCAGAAGTTCCAGCCCGGGACGTCGCCGGTCTGGTCGGTCAGGTAGCGGTAGACCGGCGACTGCGTCGCGCCCGGCTTCACCTCCACCTTCGACGCGAGCGGGAACTTCACCGAGTACTTCTCGGTGCAGAACTCGCGGATCTGCGTCGCGTCGCCCGGCTCCTGCCCGCCGAACTCGTTGCTCGGGAATCCGATCACCACGAGGCCCTTCGGACCGAGCGTCTCGTGCAGCGCCTCGAGGCCCTTGTACTGCGGCGTGTATCCGCACTTGCTCGCGACGTTCACGATCAGGAGGACCTTGCCCTGGTAGGACGCGAACGGCACCTCCTTCCCTTCGAGCGAGGTGTAGGTCATGCCGAGGATGCCGTCGAGTTTGGGTGCGGCCATGGCGGAGGGGGTCTCCGACTGCGGGGCGACCGGGGCGTCTGTCGCGGGCGAGTGCTCGCGCGCGCAGGCGGAGAGCACGAGAGCGCTCGCGAGGATGAAGTGGGTTTTCATGGTCGCGCGATCCTAGCTGCGTCGCGCGTCAATTGTCGATCTCGGGGAGGGTCGACGCGTCGCTGCCGTCGCCGCTCTTGTTCCCGGTGAAGACGACGCCGGCGCCCGAGTTCGCGAGGTCGATGCGGTTCTTCGAGGCCTTGTTGCCCGTGATGGACGCGCCGGCCGCGTTGTTCTCGATGCCCTCGGCGGTGTTCCCCTTCGCCTGGTTCCGGTCGAGGATGATGCCCGTTCCGCCCTCGGCGTCGATGCCGTCCTCGCCGTTGTCGAACGCCTTGTTGGCGACGAGCGTGATCGAGTTGCCGAGCACGTTGAAGCCGTCGTGGCCGCTGCGCCGCGCCACGTTGTTCCGGATCGTGTGGCCGTTGCCGCGGATCAGGAAGCCGTTGCCGCCGACGTGCCCGCAGTCGGTGACCGTGTTGTCCTCGACTTCCACGTTCGCGGTGGCGGCGTCGAGCTCGATCCCGAACGATGCGGCCGCCTCGATCTCGTTGCCCGCGACGCGGGTGTTCGAGCCGCCCACGCCGAGCCCGTACCCGGTCCGGAACACCCGCACGATGCGGTTGCCGACGACGGTCTGCGCGTTGTCCGCCGCGAAGATCCCGTAGTTGTCGTCGATCCCCTCGATGCGGTTGTTGCGCACGATGAGCCCTTCGCCGTTCGCGCGGATGCCGTCGGTGGTGCAGTCGATGATCTCGTTGTCCTCGACGCGCCCGCTCGGGCAAGTCACCGTGATTCCGTTCCCGCTGACACCGCGGATCTTGCAGTCGCGCACGATCCCGTTCGCTCCGCTCACTTCGATCCCGTCGTAGGTCACGCCTTCGACCTCGCAGTCGAGCACTCGCGCATCCGCGCCGTTCACGCGGATGCCGTACTCCTTGCTCATCTGGACCGAGCACTTCGTGACGGAAGCACGCGAGCCGATGACGTCGATCGCCACGCCGCTCGTCTGCGCCGCGCGCACGCGGCGGATCGTCACGTCGTCGCCGGTGATCTCGATGCCTTCGTCGTCGCTGACGAACACGCGCGAGTCGAGCACCCTCATGCCGTTCGCGGCGCTCGCGAGAATCGCGCGGCCCTGGTTGCCGCGGAACTCGCAGTCGACGATCTTGAGGCCGGGCGCGGTGGAGAGCACGCCGATGCCTTCCCCCACCATCGAGAGGAACTTGCAGTTCTGGATCACGAAGCCGTCGATCGAGACGTTCGCGGACTCCACGCGGAAGCCGGGGCCGAGCGCGGCGCCCCCGGGTCCGCGCCCGTCGAGAACGACGCGGCCGTCGCTCTCGAACTTCAGGCCGTCCTTGCCGACCGGCACCGCCACCGCCTCGTGGTAGACGCCGGACTTGACGACGATCTTGTCGCCCGCAGACGCGGCGGCGACTCCGTCGGTGATCGTCGAGATCGGACCGCCCTTCGAGACCTTGATCACCTTCGCGGAAGCGAGAGGGACGGTGCACAGGACCACGAGAACGAGGGCGAGCGAACGCTGCATGGGGAAGTCTCCTGACTCGCTTCGCGCGCGATCGGCGACGCGGCGGTCAGTAAAAACTCGATGCGGACACGATCAGGCGGCGGGCGGTCCGCGCTCGATCGCGTCGGCGACCTCGTCGGCGCGGCGCGCGCCATAGCCGAAGTAGATGGCGAGCCCGATCGCGAGCCAGATTCCGAAGCGGATCCAAGTCGCGAGGGTGAGTCCGCACATCACGTACACGCACGCGATGATGCCGACCGGCGCGATCACCCAGACGAACGGCACCTTGAACGGGCGCGGGAGGTCGGGGCGCTTCACCCGCAGGACCAGCACACCGGCGCACACGAGCGCGAAGGCGAACAGCGTCCCGATGTTGGTGAGGTCATACGTGATGTCGTCGTCCATCAGCGCCGCGCCGATCGCGACCGCGATGCCGGTGGCGATCGTCGTCAGGTGCGGCGTGCGGTAGCGCGGATGCACTTTGCAGAAGGACCGCGGCAGCAAGCCGTCGCGCGCCATCGAGAAGAAGATGCGCGGCTGGCCGAGCTGGAACACGAGCAGCACGGAGGTCGTGGCGATGACGGCGCCGACCGACAGGAGGAACGACAGCCAGCCGAGGTTCGCGCCATCGAGCGCACGAGCGAGCGGGGCCGAGCCCGTGAGCTCGCGGTAATCGACGAGCCCCGTCGCGACCAACCCGACCAGCATGTACACGACGGTGCAGATGCCGAGCGACCAGAGGATCCCGCGCGGCATCGTCTTCTGGGGTTCCTTCGCCTCCTCGGCGGCCGTCGAGATCGCATCGAATCCGATGAACGCGAAGAACGCGACGGCGGCGCCTTGGTGGATCCCGTTCCAGCCGTTCGGCACGAACGGGTGCCAGTGCGACGAATCGAGCCGGCCGAGGACGACCGGCACGGTCACGAACAGCGCGAGGACGACGAGCTTCACTCCGACCATGATGCTGTTCACGAGCGCGCTCTCGCCGACGCCGCGCACCAGGATCCACGTCACGCCGAGGACGGCGACCACTGCCGGGAGATTGATGACGATCGCGTGCCCGAACAGGTGCGGCGCGTTGGCGAGGATTCCCTCCATCGCCGTGCGGGTCGCCTCATCGTGCTCGGAGATCGCCTTGCCGAGTCGCTGCAGCACGTCGCCGTACGAGTTGCCGAGCCAGTCCGGGACGTGCAGGTGCGCCATCCCGAGGATCTCCTGCAGGTAGCTCGACCACGAGATCGCCACGGCGACGTTGCCGACCGCGTACTCGAGGATCAGGTCCCACCCGATGATCCACGCGACGAACTGGCCGAGCGTCGCGAACGCGTAGTTGTAGGCCGAGCCGGCCACCGGGATCATCGCGGTCAGCTCCGAGTAGCAGAGCGCCGCGAACGCGCAGACGAAGCCGAGCAGGAGGAACGACAGCACGAGCGCGGGACCGGCGCCGGCGCGCACGCCGGCCTCTCCGTTCGCCGCGGTCCCGAGCGTCGAGAAGATGCCGGCGCCGATCACCGCGCCGATGCCGAGCAGGATCAGCTCGCGGGTGCCGAGCACGCGTCGCAGGCCGGACTTCTCGCCCGCGACCTCGTCGCGCATGCGGTCGACGCTCTTGGTCCGGAACAGGTTCATTGCGCGGTCTCCGACGGCACCTGCATTGGACGCGACACGCGAGCGGTGATCGCGAGGGCGCGGCACCTTACCAACCTGTCCGTCGCTCAAGGGCGGGTGCGGGACTGGTCGATCAACCCGATTCGCGGTCGGGTCGACCGCCTTGGAGAACGAAGATGAAGCGTCTGCCCGCACTCATCGCCGCGTCGTTGCTCGCGGCGTCGCTCGCGCCGGCCGCGCGCGCGCAGTCCTACAGCTACGAGATCTGGGCGGTCGGCACGCCCGGCGTCCTGTATCGATTCGATCCGACCGCGCCCGGCTCCGCCGGCACGCCGCTCACCCTCACGAACCTCGCCGTCGGCGAGGACATCTTCGACCTCTACATCGATCCGTTCTACGGCTCGGTCTACGCCTACTCGACGTTCTTCAACATGTACCAGGTGAACACGACGACGGGTTACTGCTCGTTGCTCGGCACGCGCACGTTCACCACGGCGGACGCGTACTGGCGCACGGAGTTCGATCCGGCCACGTCGCAACTGCGCGCCGTCGGCACCACGCTCGCGAACAAGACGCTCAGCACGGTCGACTACTCGATCACCGGCGACAAGCCCGCGCCCAGCTACGCGGTCGGCGACGCGCACTTCGGCGTCGCGCCGCAGCTCACGTGCTACGCGTACTCGCACGCGTACCCGAACGCGGCGTCGACGACCGCCTACGTGATCGACTTCAACTTCGACACGCTGTGCACCTTCGACCCCGAGACCGGCGTGCTCAACACGGTCGGCCCGCTCGGCGTCGACTTCGGGCAGTTCAGCGGCATGACCGTCACGCTGAACGACAAGATCTACGCGAGCAACTACGTCTCGGGCGGCGACAGCACGCTGTACCAGATCACCGCGATCTCCGGCACCGCGACGAGCCTCGGCACGATCGGCACCGGCGTCGTCATCCGCGACATCGCTGCCGTGCTCGACTACTCGAACCTCGACATGGACAGCGATGGCTTCCCGAACGCGGTCGAGTATTCGGCGGGTGCGAACATGTTCGATCCGTTCGACGTGCCGTTCCCGTCGGCGCCGGTCCCGCCGGTCGCGACCGTCGACCCGCGCATCGTCGGCAAGATGAAGATCGACCTGCAGTTCGCGAGCACGCCGCACGACTCGATCACCGTGAAGGGCAAGCTGCCGGTGAGCGTCGGCTTCAGCCCCGCGCTGCAGACGGTCGTCGTCGACGTCGGCAACGGCGTGGCGATCCCGTTCCTGCTCGACGCGCACGGCAAGGCGACCATCCCGGGCTTCGCGAAGCTGAAGATCGCGATGACGCCGCACCACGGGCTCGCGAAGTTCTCGTTCAAGCTCAAGCACTCGGCGGCGCAGTTCGCGCTCGCGGACGACGGTCTCACGAACTCGACGATCCACCACGCCCCGGTCGTCGTCGACTTCGACATCTGGATGCCGGACCTCCGCTTCCACGATTCGCAGGCGATGAACTACAAGGCCACGATCGGCGGCCGCGGCAAGGCGCGCTCGCCGTGAGGATCGCCGCCGCGCGCTGACGCGCGCCGGCCGTCGAAGCACCCGCGAAGTCAGGCGAGGTCGGGAGTTCGGATCGCGACGGCGGTCCGGCTCCCGGCCTCGCGCGTTTTCCCCCCTTCCCTCGTCGCAAGACCGGAGGTTAGTGTCGCCGCCCTTTTCGTACCCGGATCGGGAAGGGCCGTTGAGACTCGCCTCGTTCGCTCCGTTCCTCACGCTGGCCGCACTGGCAGCGCGCGCCGCCGCGGCGACGACGCTCGCGCCGGAGTCCGGCCTCGACGCCGCCGATTTCGCTCGGCTGCGCCGCGAGGTGCTGCCGGCGGCGGACGAACGCTGGCGATCGATCGATTGGTACACCGACGTCCTCGCGGCGCGCGACGTCGCGGCCGGGCTCGGCCGTCCGCTGTTCCTCTGGGCGATGAACGGCCACCCGATCGGCGCGTCCTGAAACAACGGGTTGCTGGACCGTGTGTCCGGCCTCGACGATCCCCAGGTCATCGAACTCCTGAAGACGCGCTTCGTCTGCGTCGCGCTCGACGTCTGGTACGAGCAGCGGCGCGATGACGGAGCCGGCGCGTTCTACCGGACGGTCGTCGGGCAGCGCCGCGATCTCGACCCGGAACGCTCGACGCAGGGGTTCTACGTGTCCACCGTCGGCGGCGGGCTCCTCCGCTACTGGAACAACCGCGATCCGCAGCGCATCCGCCAGCACCTCGAGGCCGCGCTCGCGAAGCAGCCGGCGCGCTCGGTCGCGATCGTGACCGACCGCGACCACGCCGTCGATCCACGCCTCGCGCGGCCGGTGCCGGACGGCGCCGCGGTCGTCGACGTGTTCGCGCGCATCCTCGACGCGTCGAGCGACGACGGCGAATCGTGCGACGTCCGCTGGCCCGCGGGCGACCGCTGGCAGACGAAGCTCCACGGCTCGATCGGGCGCGATCACCTGTGGATCCTCCCCGACGAGATCGACGCGCTCGCGCACGGCGAAGTGCCCGACGCGCTGTTGATGCGGATCGCGCGGTTCCACCTGGTCGACAACACGCGCGGCGAGCCGCCGCTGTGGACGCGGCGCGAGGTGAAGCGCGCGGCGGCGCGGCTCGTGCCGATCTCCGCCGATCGTCCGGGCTGCTTCCGCCTCGACGGCCACGTCGAGCTGTCGACGGCCGACCTCTCGCGCGGCGACTCGGTCGACCTCCTCGGCGAGGTCGTGGTGCGCGACGGACGGCTCGTGTGCTTCGACGTGGTCGGCTCGGGGACGTGTCACGGCGAGAGCACGTACACGCCGGGCGCGCCGCGCGGGAAGTTCCCGCTCGCGTTCGCGATGCGGATCGCCGCCGACGACGCGATCGCGCGCGACGTGCCGCCGCAGGGGGCGCGCGATCTCGCCGACTATCTGCGCGCCGTGAAATGACGTTCCACCTGCACGCGCAGCTCGAGCGCGAGACGTTCGCGGTCGTCGACCTCCCGCTGACGACGGTGCGCGCGATGAACGACGCGAACTACCCGTGGCTCGTGCTCGTGCCGCGCAGGACCGCGCGCGACGGCGGCGAGCTGCGCGAGCTGATCGACCTTTCCGACGCCGACGCTGCCGCGTTGTCGGCGGAGATCCGCCGCGCGTCGCGCGCGCTCGCGAACGAGTTCCATCCCACGAAGCTGAACGTCGCCGCGCTCGGCAACGTCGTGCCGCAGCTCCACGTGCACGTGATCGCGCGCCGCGCCGACGATCGCGCGTGGCCGCGGCCGGTCTGGGGTGTCGTGCCGGCGATCGCATATGCGCCCGAGGAGAGCGCGGCGTTCGCCGATCGGATGCGACGCGCGATCGAGTCGGCCTGAAAGATCGACGCGCCGTTGCCGGCGCGATCGCCGCGACTACAACGCGCTTCGAGCGCTGCCCCGCGCCACCCGACGAATGGAGCGTTGCGAATGCATCGCTGGTATTCGTCCGCGTCGTGCGTCCTGTTCGTCACCTGCCTCGTCCACACGGCCACCGCGCAGCTCGAAGAGGGCGGCGATCCGCCGAGCGCGACGGTGGCGCTCGCGCGACCCGCGCCGACCTTCACGCTGCCGCCGGTCGACATCACGCCGCAAATGCTCGACTCCGCGGCGAGCAAGGACGGCGTGCTGCGCTTCGGCGAGGAGGTTCGCGTGTCGATCGACGCCGCGAGCTCCGGCCGCTGGGACCCGTTGCCGAACGGCGGCCGCGTGTGGCGACTGCGCGTGACCTCGCCGGGCGCGTTCTCGCTCTCGTTCTTGTTCGACGACTTCGCGCTCGAGGATGGTGAAGAGCTCTGGGTGTACAACGACGCGCGCAGCGATCGGCACGGCTCCTACACCGCGCTCAACAACAAGGCCGACCGCCAGTTCGCGATCCAGCCGGTCGCCGGCGACGCGGTCACGCTCGAACGCTACGTCCCGCGATTCGTCGCCGCGCCCGGGGCGATGCACGTGTCGCACGTCGTCCACGCCTTCCGGGACATCCTGGTCACGTACGCGGGCGTCGCGACGAAAGCATCCGGAGCCTGCGAGGTCGACGTCAACTGTCCGCAAGGCTCGCCGTGGACCGACCAACGAGACGCCGTCGCGCTCGTCATCGTCGGGGCGACGCTGTGCACCGGCTCGCTCATCAACAACCAGCCGGGCGCCGCGAAGCAGTACTTCATCACGGCGTTCCACTGCGGCTCGATGTCGAACGCGGTGTTCCGCTTCAACTACCAGCGGCCGTCGTGCGGATCCGGCACGGCCCCCACGAACCAGACGGTCCACGGGTCGATCGAGAAGGCGGCGGAGCAGTCGACCGACGTGCGATTGGTCGAGATCACCGAGTCGATCCCGCCGAGCTACGGCGTGTTCTACGAGGGGTACGACACGAGCAGCCTCCCTCCCGCGAGCACGTGCTGCATCCATCATCCGTTGGGTGACGTCAAGAAGATCAGCCTCGACAACAATCCGCCGGTCAAGTCGCAGGTCTACTGGGAGGTCGTGAAGTGGGACCTCGGCGTGACGGAGCTCGGCTCGGCGGGAGGTCCGTTCTTTTCGCCGCAGGGTCGATTCGTCGGCCAGCTCTTCGGCGGCTTCGCGGACTGCAGCTCTCCGCGCAGGGACTTCTTCCCGCGCTTCAATCTCGTCTGGCCGTTCGTGCAGCCGACGCTCGACCCGAATCAGACCGGGCAGACCACCGTCGACGGTCGCGATCCGAACGCGGGTTGCGGGAGCGCGCTTGCCTACGGCGTCGGGTGCGCCGGCACGGCGGGGTTCGTGCCGCAGCAGGCGATGACCGGTTGCTTCGCCGCGAGCGGCTCCGGCACGTTCTCGATCACGCAGGGGCTCGCCGGAGCCGGCGCGCTCGTGCTCCTCGGAACCGCGCAGGGCTCGATCCCGATGGCGGGCGGCTGCCAGCTCCTCGTCACGGGCCTGTTCCCGTCGACGGTCGGACCGATCACGTTGACGGGGACCGGCCCGGGCACCGGCGCGGCGAGCATCCCGTTCACGCTCCCGGCGTCGGTTCTCAGCGGGGCCTCGATCGATCTCCAGACCTTCGTCCCGGATCCCGGCGTCGCTCGCGGATTCTCGAACACCGCGGGCCTCGTGCTGACGTTCGGTTGATCTCGATCGCCGCGCGGCAAGCGCGGGTTCGCAATCGGCAGCCCGTCGAGAACATCGGGCGACGACGCGCGACGCGGCCTTCGCGCTCCGTGTCCGGGCGAAGGTCGTCGGGGGTTTTCGACGGGCTGCTAAACTGCGCCACCCCCAAGCCTCCCGACCAAGGAGCCCTGCCGATGGCGTTCCGTACCGCGATCCCGCTCGCGCTGCTCGCTCTCCCGTTCTTCGCCTCGCGCGCCGACGCGCAGCTCGAATGGGGCGGCGCCCCACCGAGCGCGACGGTGTCACTCCCCGCGGCGCCGACGTTCCAGCTCGACCCCGCGACGATCACGCCCGGGATGCTCGACGCCGCGGCGAGCAAGGACGGCGTGCTGAAGTTCGGCGAGGAAGTGAAGGTCTCGATCGACTCGAGCACCGCGGGACGCTGGGACACGCTCAGCAACGGTGCGCGCGTGTGGCGCCTGCGCGTCGCGTCGCCCGGCGCGTTCTCGCTCTCGTTCCTGTTCGATGACTTCGCGCTCGCCGACGGCGAAGAGCTCTACGTGTACAACGACGCGCGCAGCGATGCGCACGGCTCCTACACGGCGCTCAACAACAAGGAGAACCACGAGTTCGCGATCCAGCCGGTCGCCGGCGACGCGGTGACGCTCGAGCGCTACGTGCCGGCGTTCGTCGCGAGCGCGGGTGCGATGCACGTGTCGCACGTGGTCCACGCGTTCAAGGACATCATGGTCACCTATGCCGGCGTGCAGACGAAGGCCGCCGGCGCGTGCGAGGTCGACGTGAACTGCCCGCAGGGCGCGGGCTGGACCAACCAGAGGAACGCGGTCGCGCTCATCATCGCGGGCGGCGCGCTGTGCACCGGCTCGCTCATCAACAACCAGCCGGGCGCCGCGAAGCAGTACTTCATCACCGCGTACCACTGCGGCTCGATGACGAACGCGGTGTTCCGCTTCAACTACCAGCGCTCCGGCTGCTCGGCCGGCGGCGCGCCGACGAACCAGACGGTGCACGGCTCCACGCAGCTCGCGGGCAACCAGGGCGTCGACGTGCGCCTCGTCGAGATCACCGAGGCGATCCCGGCGTCCTACGGCGTGTACTACGAGGGCTACGACAAGAGCGGGACCGCCCCGGCGAACACGTGCTGCATCCACCACCCCGACGGCGACGTGAAGAAGATCAGCTTCGACAACAACGCTCCGACGAAGAGCGGCAGCCAGTGGCACATCTCGACGTGGGATCTCGGCGTCACCGAGCCGGGCTCGTCGGGTTCGCCGCTCTACACGCCCGCGGGTCGGTTCATCGGGCAGCTCTACGGCGGCGCGTCCTACTGCGGGTTCCCGTTCGACGACTACTACGGCCGCCTCGACTCCGCGTGGACCTACGTGAAGGCGTCGCTCGACCCGAACAACACGAACCAGGCGACGGTCGACGGGCGCGATCCGAACGCAGGCTGCGGCGGCACGGTCGCCTACGGCGCGGGTTGCGCGGGCACGTGGGGCGTCGTTCCGACCCAGTCGATGACGGGCTGCTTCAAGGCGAACGGCTCCGGCACGTTCTCGATCGCGCAGGGCCTGCCGGGCAGCAACGCGTTCGTGTTCCTCGGCACCGGCCAGGGCTCGTCGCCGATGGGCGGCGGTTGCGCGCTGCTGTTGACCGGGCTCTTCCCGCTCCCCGCCGGACCGCTGCCGCTCGCCGGGGTCTTCCCGGGCACCGGCTTCGTGAACGTCCCGTTCTCGCTGCCGGCGTCGGTCACCGGCGGAGTGTCGATCGACCTGCAGACGTTCATCCAGGACGCGGGAGTCCCGCAGGGCTTCTCGAACACGGCCGGCCTGCAGCTCACCTTCGGTTGATCGGTTCCCGGAGCGCCCGTTCTTCGCATTACGCGAAGAACTGACGGACGGGAACCCCCGCAGCCGCAGGCTGCGGGGGCGCGAAGCGCCGCGTTCAAGAGGTCAAGTCCGAGGCTCCGCGCGGAGTCGCGGAGCCTCGGTTGATGACGGGCGCTCCACCACCAAGTCTCGGGATCGTCGCACGAACTGGTTCCGGGTTGCCGGCGCAGCCCGCGACTCGGTGGATCACGACTCGCGGTCGCGGACGAACGCGGCGAGCGCGGTGAGCGGCTCGCCGCGTCGTCCGAAGATCGCGAGCGAGTCGGTCGCCGTCGTCACCAGTTCGTCGAGCAGTCGATGCGCGGCCGCGCGTCCGGCGAGGTCGACGAACGTCGTCTTGCCCTGATCCTTCCGCACCGGCTTGCCGAGCTTCGCCGCGTCGCCTTCGCGGTCGAGCAGATCATCCTTCACCTGGAACGCGAGACCGAGGTTCTTGCCGTACGCGTCGAGCGCGGCGGTCTCGGCCTCGTTCGCGCCGAGCACGATCGCGCTGCCGCGCAGCGCGAGCTCGAACAGCTTGCCGGTCTTGCGGCGATGGATGAACTCGACGGTGCGCAGCGGAGCGCCCGGCTTCAGGAGCGAGAGGTCGGCCCACTGGCCCGCGGCCATGCCGTCGAAACCGCAGGTGCCGCCGACGAGCTGCAGCAGCTCGGCGATCTTCTCGCGCTTCAGCTTCTCCCGCGCCGCGCCCGCTGCCATCACTTCGACCGATCCCATGAGCAGCGCGATCGCGGCGAGGATCGCGAGCGCCTCGCCGTGCTTCACGTGCAGCGCCGGCTGCGAGCGCCGCGTCGGCGAATCGTCCATCGACGGCAGGTCGTCGAGCGCGAGCGACGCACTGTGGATGAACTCGACCGCCGCCGCGAGGAAGTCGACGCGCGCGTGCGGCGCCTTCAGGAGATCGGCGACCGCGAGCACGAGGATCGGGCGGATGCGCTTGCCGCCGCCGGCGAGTGCATCGTCGAGCGCGACGCCGAGGTCGGGGATCGGCGGCGCGGGCTTCGGCAGGAAGCGCGCGACGATCGCGTCGACCTCGCGGCGCCGCTCGTTCAGGTAGGCCGCGAGATCGACCACGGGCGCGTCACTCCAGCTCGAGCGGTGTGCCGTCCCACGCCGGCGGGCCCTTCAAACCGAATCGCGCGAGGATCGTCGGCGCGACGTTCAATAGGCTCGGCTGGACGTCCGCCTTGAGGCGCTTGCTGCAGAAGAAGATCCCACGCACGAGCGTCGGGTCGACGCCGCAGTGGTCGCCCGACCACGGCAGCCCGTTGGTCGCGACGCCGTCGGTGTTCGCGGTGTCCGCTTCGAATCCGCCGAGCGTGGTCTGCCACGACGCGCGGTAGCCCTGCTCGAACCCGAGGATGATGTCGCCCGGCTCCTCGACGTAGTCGCCGGTGTAGATCTCGTGGGAGTCGTAGGCCTTGCGGACCACGCGCGCCTTGTCGTGGTACTCCATCGGATCGCCGAACTGCTCGAGCTTCGCGATGATCTCGTCCTTCAGCGGCTTGAAGTCGTTCGGCTCGACGATGCCGGTCGGCTCGCGGCCTTTCAGGTTGATGTAGATCTTGCCGAGGCCGAGCGAGTAGGCGCGGGTCTTGGTCCAGTCGACGTAGCCGAGCATGCCGGACGCGCCCTCGATCAGCTTCGTCACCGTGCCCGCCTGCGCCTGCACCGCCGGATCGAGCACGAGGTAGCCCTGCTTGTACAGCCACACGTTCAGGTTCACGCCCCAGCGGAACGGTTGGAAGCCGTGGTCGGACACGACCATCAGCGTCACGTCCTTGCCGAGCTTCCCGGAGTCGATGCGCTCCATCACCTGCCCGACGATCCTGTCCATCTCCTTGTAGGTCTCGAGGATCCCGTCCTTGAGCGCGAAGGTGCGGCCGAACGCCGTGACCTTGTGGTCGCGCAGGAACGTGCCGTCCTTCGCCTTCGTGTCGTAGCTCGGGTGCTTCTCGTCGATGAAGCGGTAGAGCATGTGGCCGGCGCGGTCGGTCGCGCTCTCGAGGTGGAAGAGCACCTCGAAGTCGCCCTTGTCGATCTGGCTCAGGAGCATCTTCGTGCGCCACTTCATCACGAAGTCGAGCGAGTCCATGAACGCCTGCTCGGGGATCTCCTGATCCTTGAGCGGGTTGGTCCAGCACGCCCAGCCGATCGTGTCGAAGAGGCCGATCTCCTGCGCGAGGTCGTTCGCGAAGCCGGTCGGCCAGGAGATCGGGAGCACGGGCGGCTGCTTCTCGGGCGAGATCGAGATCGGCGGCACGAACAGCTTCAAGCGCTCGTTCTTCTCGGCATCGCGCGAGCACTCGAGCACGTGGACGCGCGCGATGCCCCAGATCTTGAGGGGGCCGCTGATCGGGAAGGTGACGCGGTACCAATCGGACCAGCCGCCTTCAGCAACGGTCTGCGTGCTGCCGTCGACCATGATCTTCGCGGACTTCTTGTCGAAGTCGGGCGTGATCTCGAACGGGACGGTCGTCTTGCTCGCGCTCGAGAACGCGTCCTGTTCCGCGCGCGCGTTCTCGAGGCGCTCGGTCGCGGCGGCGCGATCGGACTCGCTGAGGTCGGTCTTCGCGAGCTGCGCGCTCGCGGCGGCGATCTCCGCGTCGATCGCTTCGCGGCGCACGAAGTTCTCGGGGCCGTAGAGGTGGTCGCGGTAGGTGCCGTCCTTGTCGGCGTAGATCTTGTATTCCGTGCCGCCGGTCTCGGTGCTGCGTCCGGTCGACCACTCGTCGCTCGTGTAGATCGACCACGCTCCGGGTCCGCCGGCGACATCGGGCGTGAACAGGCCGGACATGATCTTCGTGTGCTCGCCGCCCTGCGCGGGGAACGTCGCCGGCACCTGCATTCCGGTGAACCGCACGCCGGCGTCGTCGAGCACGTTCCAGAACGTCGTGCCCTGCATCTCCGGCACCGGCACGGGGAAGCGCGCCGGCAGGTAGCCGAGGAACATGCGCGCGCCGTACGCGCTCGCGCCGCCGAGCAGCACGCCGATCGCGAGCGCGGCACCGAGCGGCCAGCGGATCAGCTTGCGGCCGATGAACGCGACGAGGAGCAACGTGACGAGTCCGACGACGGAGATCGCGAGCGTCCAGCGCGAGCGGTCGGCGAGCGACATCGCGAAGCGCCAGCCCGCGGAGAGCTTGAGGTGGTCCTGCACCTCCGCCGCGGGCACCATCTTCTTCTGCACGCCTTCGAGCCCGGGGTACGGCGTCTTGCCGTCGAGCTTGCGGCGCACGAAGTCGCCGATGTTCGTCTTGCCCGGGTTCGACGCGGTCTCGAGCACGGCCCACGAGACCGGTGACTGCGCGGGGTTCGCGGTGTCGAGCGGCTTGAAGCAGCCGCGCTCGCGCAGCTTCTGCAGGTTCGGCAGCGCGCCGGCGTCGAGGTAGCGCTGGGCGAGGCCCGCGTCGCAGCCGTCGAAGCCGAGCAGGATCACGCGCGGCTTGTCACCGGCGCGCGCGCTCGCGTCGGGGGCGACGAACGAGGCGACGACGAGCGCGGCCCCGACGAGGATGGAACCGCCGATCAACAGACGTCTTCCGAGCATCGATCCGGACTCCTCTGCGAACGCGTGCGGCACGGCAGTTCCGTCGTCGAGCGGCGCCGCTCACGCCGGCGCGCCGCCTCGCGACCACCTCGAACCATCGACTCGTTCGCGTTCGCGAATGAAGCGAGCTAGCCTAACGCACTCGCGCCGGATGCGGCCACCCCGAGCAGTCCGCGGCGCGACGCAGGATCCGGATCGATGAAGAGCACTTCCCTTCCGCTCGTGCTGATCGCGGTCGTCGTCGCCGGCTGCATCGGAGCGTTCCTCCTGTTCCGCGACGCCGGACGCGAATCGTCGCGCGTCGAAGTCGGGAACGGCGCGGCGGAGCGCGACGCGCGAGACTCGCGAGACTCGATGGAGCCGTCCGATCCGCCGGACATCGCCGTCGAGGCGCCCGACCCGACGATCCGCACCGGACCGCTCGCCGCGGTGCCGACCGAGACGGGCCCCGTGAAGGACAAGAACGGCAACCCGCTCTACACGCTGTTCGGCCGCGTCGTCGACGGCGTGTCGGAGCGCCCGGTGACCGGCTTCCAGATGTGGGTGGCGGCGACGGACGAAGGGACACTCGACCACGTCACGATCGATCCGCATCGCATGCGGTACTTCGACAACGAGCTCGGCACGTTCACCCACCGCGGACTGAAAGCGGGCCGATACAACCTCATGGTCCGCGTCGACGGGTACCAGGATCTCGTGATGAACGACGTCGCGATCCCGGTCGAACAGAAGGAGTTCGTCCTGCGCCTCTCGCGCGGTGCGTACATCGAGGGCGTCGTGTCGAACACCGACGGCGACACGCTCTCCGACATCGAGGTGCGATTGAACGTCGTGCGGCTCGACGACCCGACGCGCGGCCCGCGCGCACCGCTCGCGCGCACCGACCTCGATGGCCACTACATGTTCTCCGACCTGCCGACCGGCACCTACTCGGTGGCGCTCGCGAACCCGGACCTCGGCGCGCAGCCCGGGCCCGAGATCTACCTCGGCGCCGGCGCGAGCTACCCGATGAACTTCTCGATCAGCGAGCACAACACGCTGATTGTCACCGTCACCGACGACGCGGGGCATGCGGTCGTCGGCGCGCACGTGCGCGTGTTCTCGAAAGGCGGCGCGGCGACGATGCGCGGCGAGACCGGCAGCGACGGCGACGTCGAGATCGAGCACGTCCCCGCGGGCAGCTACACGCTCAAGGTCTATCGCGCCGGGTTCCTGCGGAAGGACGTGCCGCTCGCGGTGACGAGCACCGAAGGGGAAGTTCCGGTCACGGTGTCGCTCGCGCTCGATCCGAACGCCGACAAGACGACCGAGAAGCTCACGCCGGAAGAGTTGAAGGAACTGCACGACCCGGAGAAGCAGCTCGAGAAGCTGCACGGCAAGCACGACGGCGGCTGACCTCGCGACGACGCGCGGTTTGTATGCTGCCGCGCCCTTATCGAGCGAGCGACCGATGCCCGTCACCGAACTCGTCGACCTCACCGCTTTCGACTTGTCCCGCGTCGTCATCGGCCGCGACGAGATCTACCGGCGGCTCCCCCACCGCCACGAGATGGCGCTGCTCGATGGCGTCGCTCACTATGCGCCGGAGGCCGGTATCGCGATCGGCTTCCACGACACGCGCGCCGACGAGTTCTGGACGCGCGGCCACATCCCCGGCCGGCCGCTCATGCCCGGCGTGCTCATGGTCGAATCCGCGGGCCAACTCTGCGGGTACTACTATGACCGCGAGATGCGCCACGACGGGAAGCTGTTCTTCGGGTTCGCCGGACTCGAGGACGTTCGCTTCCGCGGCGTCGTGCTGCCGGGTCAGCGCCTGTGGCTGGTCGCGAAGATGATGAAGATGCGCTCGAACTCGGGCGTGTTCGCGACGCAGGGCTACGTCGACGGCAAGCCCGTCTATGACGGCATCATCAAGGGCATGGTCATCCCGCAGTGACGACCGTGATTTCGGGGGGCGTCGGCGTGCGCGACGCGCGGGCGGGATGAAAAGAGCTCCCCTGGCCGGACCGCTCTCGGAACGATGATGGGCACCCTACTCGTTTGTCTGAATCGGCCAGGGGAGCCCGACGATGTTCGCCGACGAGATCAAACCCCATGCCAGCGCGCGGCCGCGATCGTCGCGCGCGCACGCCGCTCGCAAACGCGCGCGAATCGTCGTTCCGATGCGAATTGCGATGGGACGCGCGACCGGTAGGATCCGCGCCTTCGCCGCGCGAATCGTTCGGCGTGTGCTGATCCGGCACGAGCGCGGGAGCGCGTCCGATGCACCCGATCCTCTTCGAATTCACGTTGCCCGGCATCGGACGCGTTCCGATCCGCAGCTTCGGAGTGATGGTCGCGCTCGCGTTCGTCGCGGGGTACTGGTTCACCAAGCGGGAAGCGCGGCGCACGCGGAAGATCGACCCGCTCCTGATCGACGACTTCTTCCTGTGGGTGTTCATCGGCGCGCTGCTCGGCGCGCGCGTGCTCTACGTGATCGTGCATTGGAAGGACACGTTCGCGGGCCACCCGTTCGCCGACGTGCTCGCGATCTGGAAAGGCGGGCTCGTCTACTACGGCGGTTTCCTCGGCGCCTTCGCGACGGGGATCACCTTCGCGCGCATGCGCGGCGTGAGCGTGCTCGAGCTCGGTGACGTGTGCCTGCCGGGCACGATGCTCGGCCAATCGATCGGACGGATCGGCTGCTTCCTCGTCGGCGACGACTACGGTCGCCCCGCGCCGCCGGACCTGCCGTGGGCCGTGACCTTCCCCGACACGAAGGACTCGCTGCTCCCGCCGGCCTTGCACAACGTCCCGCTGCATCCGACGCAGCTCTACCTGCTGCTGAAAGCGTTCCTCGTGTTCCTGATCCTGGTCTGGATCTCGCGGCACAAGCGCTTCACGGGGCAGGTGTTGTTCTCGGCGTTGATGCTGTATCCGATCGGCCGCTTCATCGTCGAGTTCTACCGGGGCGATGCCGTCGAGCGCGGCATCTACCACGGCATGTCGACGTCCCAGTGGATCTCGATCCCGGTGTTCCTCGCGGGAGCGATCGGCTTCATCGCGGCGCGCTCTCGGGCGCGCTCGGCGGCAGTTGGACCTTCTTGAGTCGATCCAGGAGGCGGCGGACGGTGCCGTACACCTCGACGGAATCGATCGGAGTGCCGAGCCGCGCGAACGGGCGGAGCGTCGTCACTTCGGTGGCGCGCGCCGACGACATTCCCGAGCGCGGCGACAGCGCGACGATGGTGCACTCGGCGTCGAGCGCGCGCAGCTCTTCCCACAGCGTGATCGACTCGCGCGAACCGGACTTCAGCGTGAAGAACCCGAAGTCGAAGCGACGGCGGCGGATCAACGACCGCGCGTCGTCGACCGACGCCGCGTCGACGTCGATGTCGGGGAAACTCTTCACGGCGGACGCGACGGTGTCTCGCGTCGCGGCGTCGTCAGTGGCAACCAGGCAACGCATCCCTTGGGTTCCTGCCGCCGCAGTTCATTGCACGGTGCGGAGATTCCCAGCGGCGGGAACCTCCACGGTCACGGGCCGCGGCGGCGCGATATCGACGGTCGCCGGGCAGGGGACCGTCATTCGGGTCGGGCAACACGTCTTCGTCCCCGGTACCCCATGAACTTCAGCGGCAATTCGGGAGCATGCGTCGCGGGGATCGACGAAGCCGGCTACGGGCCCTTGCTCGGCCCGCTGGTCGTCGGGCTGGCGGCGTTCCGCGTCCCCGATCCGCGCGCGAACCTCTGGCGCCTCCTCGAGGACGCCGTCGTCGAGAGCCCGGACGACCTGCGCGATGACGACGCGGACGACCGGTTCGTCGTCGCCGACTCGAAGCTCCTGTTCAAGGGCGGCGATGGACTCGCGGATCTCGAGCTCGCGGCGCTCGCGTTCTCGACGCTCGAGCACGGTTGCGTGCCCGCGACCGCTGCCGAGTTCGCGGCGCGGCACGCCCGCGGCTCGGCCGAGCTGGCGGCGCGTTACCCGTGGTACGGCGACGGCGCCGCGGCCCTCGAGCTGCCGCGCGCGGCGACGCGCGAGCGCGTCCTCGCCGCGGCGGCGCGTCTCGCACGGGCCGCCGAGCGCACGTGCGTCCACGCGCCGCTCTTGCGGGTCCGCACGCTGTTCGAAGGCGAGTTCAACGGACTCGTCGATCGTTACGGCACGAAGGCGCGCGCCCTGTTCGATCAGAACGTCTGCCTGCTCGACGAGCTGCGCAGCGAGCGCGCCGGCCCGTTCCGCGTGCTCTGCGACCGGCACGGCGGGCGCACGCGCTACGCCGCGTTGCTCGAGGACGCGATGCCGATGACGAGCGTCGCCGTGGTGCACGAGCACGACGACTGGTCGGCCTACGACGTCGGCGACGGCGAGCACGCGATGCGGTTCGACTACCGCGTCGGCGCGGAGCGCGTCGGCCTCGAGGCGGCGCTCGCCTCGGTGTTCGCGAAGTACACGCGCGAGCTGTACGTCGAGGTGATGAACCGTCACTTCGCGACGCGCGTGAACGGCATCCGCCGCACCGCGGGGTACTGGACCGACGGGCAGCGCTTCCTGCGCGACCTCGAGACCGCACGCGCGATCAGCGCGGAAGAGCGCGCGCTCCTGGTGCGTCGACGGTGATCCGATGAACACGGCTCGTTGTCTCGCGTCCTCCTTCGTCCTCGCGATGATCGCCGCGCTCGCCCCGTCGTGCGCGGCGCCCGAGGACGACGTCGAACCGTTACCCGGCGCGTGGCCGGCGCGGCTGATCGGCAGCTCCACGCTCGACGGCGCGAGCGCGTCCTCCATCGTGCTGCGCGGACCGCTCGCGTTCGTCGGCTGCGGCGAGGACGGCGTGAAGATCGTCGACGTCTCGAAGCCCGAGGCGCCCGATGTCGTCGGCACCGTCGCCGCGACCGCCGACGCCGTCGCCGTCTCCGGCGACTCGCTGTTCGTCCTCGACCTGCCGAGCGGCATGGGATCGGAAGCGACGCTCGCGGTGTTCGACGTGCTCGACCCGCGCGCGGCGGAGCCCGTGAAGTCGGTGACGTTCGACTCCGCCGCGAACGGCGACCTCGCGGTCGACGGCCGCTACGTCGCGGTCGCCGCCGGCGCGCGCGGCCTGCGCGTCGCGGACAGCCGGCAGCTCCTGTTCACATCGCGGCCCGTGCCGCAGGGCGCGGAGCGCGCCGACTCGGTGCTCGTCAAGAAAGGCGTGATGTTCGCGCTCGGCGGACCCGACAGATCCTGGTTCTCGGATGACTCCGGGAAGGGCGTGCTCGAGACCGCGAGCCTCGACCGCAACGCGCCGCTCGGCAAGTTCGCCGTCGGAGCGCTCGCGGCGCGTCCGCACGCGCTCGACGGGGTCGCCGGGCCGACCGGGCGACAGCTCTTCTGCGACGGCGACCGACTGTTCGTCGCGACCGCGGGCGGGCTCGAGCTGTTCGACGCGTCCGACCCCCGACAGTTGAAGCCGCTCGGCCGGACCGAGATCGAGGACGCCTTCCGCGTCTCCGCCGACGGCGATCTCGCCGCGTGCGCGTGCGGCGACCTAGCGCTCGTCGACGTGAAGGATCCCGCGAACCCGCGCGTGATCGCGACGGTGCCGACGCCGGGCATCGTGCTCGACGTCGCGGTGCGCGGCGACCTCGCGTTCGTCGCGGCCGGGTCGGGCGGCCTGCGCGTGTATCAGGTCACCCAGCCGGCGGGCGCTCCTTGACGGAGACGGAGCGAGCGCGCGACGTGCGGGTCGATCGGTGGATCGTCGCCGCGGCGATGATCGCCGGTCTCGCGCTCCGCATCGCGGCCGCGCGCGCACCGGGAATCGCGTTCGACGACGTCGGCGTGTCGGGGCCACGGCACGGCGGCGCGGTCGCGTTCGCGACGGAGTTGGTCGCCTGGTTCGGCACCACGGCGGTGCTGTACCACGCCGGCCGGTGCCGCGCGGCGTGGTTCGCTCTCGCGATCGGCGCATTCGACCCGCTGCAAATCGTCGCGGCATCCGGGACCGGTCGATCCTCCGCCTGCGCGCTCGCCGGGCTCGGGGCGTTCGCGGTCGCGTGCGGCCGCGGACTCCCGGTGCGGCTTGCGGGCGGAGCGTTGGTCGTGGTGATGCCCCTGCTGCGAATTGACGACGCTCTGTTCCCCGATCCGTGGCCGCTCGCGTGGTCGGACGATCCGCGGATCGGTGCGTGGTGCGCGGCGCTCGACTCATTCGGGTGGACGGCGCTCGTCCTCGCGTCGTTCGGCCTGGTGCGTTCGGAGCTCGGAGCGCGCCCGCTGATCGCGCTGGCGCTCGCCATCTTGGTCGTGCGCGGCGTCCCCGCGCGGCTCGTCGACGGCGTCGCGCTCGCGCCCACGCTGGTCGCCTGCGCCGCGCTCACGCTCACG